>DOEZ01000694.1 GCA_003532715.1 Planctomycetaceae bacterium | reverse complement strand
ACGAAGCCCGAACAGTATGCCCACCTCAATACGCAACTCCGCGCCCTGCTCTCGGGCGAGCGTGATTTCACGGCCAACGCCTCGTCGTGCGCCGCACTGTTGTATCACGCGCTGCCCGAGGTCAACTGGGTCGGATTCTATCGGCTTCGCGGCGAAGAGCTGATCGTGGGACCGTTCCAAGGCCGCCCGGCGTGCGTGCGAATCGCTCTGCACCGGGGCGTCTGCGGAGCGGCAGCCACGCGGCGCGAGTCGATCGTCGTCGAAAACGTCGATGCGTTTCCGGGACATATCGCCTGCGACGCGGCGTCGCGCAGCGAGGTCGTGATCCCCATGGTGTCGTCCGACGGACGGCTGCTCGGTGTGCTCGACATCGACAGCCCGGTCGTCGCTCGCTTCGACGACGAGGATCGGCGGGGACTCGAGACAGTCGTCGCCACTCTGCTGAAAATGACCGACGAGCCGGTTTTTTGACGATCGGAAAAAAGGGGAAGGCCATGTAGGGTGGGTCGAGCTCCGCGAGCCCCACCAATTCACCGGACGTGAGGAGTTTACCACGAGAAGTAAGGTGGGGCGACGAGCGGCTGACAACGAACAACGATCCATGCGAGCCGACCCGGCCGCTCGTCGCCCCACCCTACCAGAAACGGCTGAAGGAAACGACAAACCATGTCGCACGACTTGAATCAATACGAAAACCCGTTGATTTCGCGTTACGCTTCGCCGGCGATGAGCGAGGTCTTCAGCCCGCAGCGCAAGTTCGGCACGTGGCGACGGCTTTGGGTCGCGTTGGCCGAGGCCGAGGCGGAAATGGGATTGCCCATCACGCCGAAGCAAATCGACCAACTCAAGGCTCGCGTCGACGACATCGATTTCGACGCGGCCGCGCGGTACGAGAAGGAACTGCGGCACGACGTAATGGCCCACGTCCACGCCTACGGCGACGCTTGCCCCGACGCGCGCGGCATCATCCACCTGGGCGCGACGAGTTGCTTCGTCGGCGACAACACCGACCTGCTGCAAATGCGCGACGCGCTGCGGCTCGTCCGCGACCGGCTCGTTTCGGTGATCGACCGACTCGGCGCGTTCGCCGTCGTATACCGCGACATGCCGTGCCTGGCGTTCACCCACATGCAGCCGGCCCAGCCGACCACCGTCGGCAAGCGGGCCTGCCTGTGGGCCCACGAGCTGGCTCTCGACCTGGCCGAAGTCGAGCACCGGCTCGCGACGCTCCGCGCGCGGGGGCTCAAGGGAACCACCGGCACCCAGGCCAGCTTCCTGGAACTCTTCGACGGCGATCACGAGAAGGTTTGCCAATTGGAACGGCTCGTCTGCCGCAAGATGGGCTTCGACGACGCCTACCCGGTGACCGGACAGACCTACTCGCGCAAGGTCGATTCGCAAGTCCTCGCGGTTCTGTCGGGCATCGCTCAGAGCGCGCACAAGATGGCGACCGACCTGCGGCTGTTGCAGCATCGCAAGGAGATGGAGGAGCCGTTCGGCAAGAGCCAGATCGGCTCGTCGGCCATGGCCTACAAACGCAACCCGATGCGAAGCGAGCGGATGTGCTCGCTGGCCCGATTCGTGATGAGCCTGCAATCGAGCGCCGACGCCACGGCGGCCACGCAATGGTTCGAGCGGACGTTGGACGACAGCGCCTGCCGGCGATTGAACATCCCCCAAGCCTTTCTAGCCGTTGACGCCGTGCTGATTCTCTACCAAAACGTGACCGACGGGCTGGTCGTCTACCCGCGAGTGATCGCCGCGAATCTGGCGGCCGAGTTGCCCTTCATGGCGACCGAGAACATCCTGATGGCGGCCGTCGCGGCGGGGGGCGACCGGCAGGAGTTGCACGAACGCATCCGGCGGCACAGCCAGGCGGCCGCCCAGGTCGTCAAGGAGCAAGGCAGGCCGAACGACCTGATCGAGCGGCTCGCCGGAGACCAAGCGTTCGCCGGCGTCGATCTCGCCTCGACACTCGATCCGGCGGCGTTCGTCGGCCGCGCGCCCGAACAGGTCGACGAGTTCGTGGCGGCGGTCGTCGAGCCGATCCGCAAGCGATACCCCGAAGCGCTGGGAGCAACCGCCGAGGTAAACGTCTGACGATTCGTCGCGGCGAAAAGGGAACCGCTCATCACGGAGAGACGGGAACCGCGGATGAACGCAGATCCGTCTTCGACTTCCGGTATTCGGCCTCGGCAATTGGGCGATTTCACCTTGCAGGGGCAACCTCGCGATGAGTCCGCCGGTCGACCACGGAGTTGGCGGATGACGATCGAAAGGGAACATGACACTCTAAACGAAGGAGGGCACGTCGATGCATGGTCATCGTGGCGTCGCGGCGTTGATCGGATTCGCGCTGTTTGTGGCGTGCGAGGTGGGCGGCGCGGCCGAACCGCAAACCGCCGACGAGGCGATCGAATTGGGCGACAAGGCGTGGGCCGAGGGAAAACACGACACGGCTGTCGCGTTTTTCACCGAGGCCATCCGACTCGCGCCGAAGGCCGCGGCGGGTTACGCACGGCGCGGCGAGGCGCTTGAAAAGATGGGCAGCTTCGACAAGGCCATCGCCGACTGCACCGAGGTGATTCAACTCGACCCGAAGTGCGCCGCACACTTCGCGCTGCGTGGGTCCGCCTATCTCGCGAAAGGCGCTTACGACAAGGCGGTCGCCGACTCGTCGGAGGCCATTCGGCTTGATCCCAAGGACGGCGGCGCGTATCACCTTCGTGGCTGTGCTCACGCCGAGAAAGACGACTTCGACAAGGCCATCATGGATCTTTCCGAGGCGATTCGCCTGGCCGAGCAGCCCGACGCGGGAGTGTATTTCAATCGCGGCAACACCTATCGACGAAAGGGGGAATTGGAGAAAGCGATTCGCGATTTGACGAAGGCTGTCGAACTTGACGGAAGTCTTGGCGCGGCATATTTCGCGCGCGGCTGCGCCTATTATTCTCAGAAGCATCCAAGTTTGCACAAAGCCATCTTGGACTTCACGGAGGCTATTCGACTCGACACGGAGTCGAAGTATCTTGACTCGTACTGGTGGCGAGGCCTAGCCTATAGCGACCAGGGCAACCTGGACAAGGCCATCGCTGATTTTTCCGAGATAATTCGGTTGGCTGTTCCAAAAAACCCAGTTG
>DOEZ01000183.1 GCA_003532715.1 Planctomycetaceae bacterium | reverse complement strand
GATGTTCCCAAGTCTGCCGGGCCGAGCCGAGTCCACATGAACTCGCACGCGAACCACGTCCGTCAACGACATGCCTCCCGACCTTCTCTCAATCATATTGGACCAAGCACGCCAATTCCATGCCTGGTGCCTCGAAGTACCACCAGAAACTACCGGGGGGGATGGTGGTGTTAACGGCTGGATAAATGGTCTTGATCACGTAAACCGGACAGCGATCCCAGCAGGAACGCCTGTGTAAGAGTGCCCATTCCATTGCGCCGCGCCCGTTTGCCACAAATCTCGGCGAAACGCTGGCCCGGATCACTCATCCGCCCGCTCGCACTAACCGGAAGCACCCGCCCATACTAACCCGAAGCGCAAGCGAGAGGTGCGCAACGACTTATCGTCGCTTACGCCTCCGGCTGACATTCGGCACGTCACGCCGAAACAAACGACCAAATACGCAGACGCCCCCTTGTGGAGTGGAGCCTTCAAGAAAACAGCACCGGGAGAGTTGCTATTGCTTCGGACTGGCGATTCGGCTAAAAGGCCGCTTTCCAGGTGGCTCAATCCCACCGCCCTCCAATCTCGTACTCGTCTTGCATCCAAGTCTTTTCTAAACGCTACGTCACGAACGGCGCATCGCCACGACCCCCGAATGACATCGCCGGCGTCAGGCGGTCGCCAAAGATCGTTTGCGTGAAACGCCTCAACCACAGGTATTCCGGGCGACAGGAAACCTATGAAACGCCTATCTCCTCGCGACGGCGAACGGTTTGCCTTTGGCGGACCTTCGTACACAGAACCAGGTCGATTTCATCGATCGATCAAGTCCTTGATCAGCATGAGTCTCTTGCCGGCGATCGTGGTTGCGCTCTCGGCCGGTCAACAGCGCGTCGAGGCGGCCGAACTGACGCTCCGCTCCGGCGTCGAGCGTCCCGCATGGTCGCCGAATCGCCCCGGTCAAGCGATCGCCGTTTCGCCGACGTCCAACGGTGAATCGGATGCCGAATTCAGAGAGATTACGCCCGAAGAGCTGGAACGGTTCACCCGGGAAGATGACAATGCCGAATTCGGCGGCTTCTCGGGCAGCGCGACGCGACGCGCTCACGCTCGAGACGACTATACCTCGGTCAGCCCAAAGCCCCGGATTACCCAGAATTGCAGCATGCCTGACTCGACGCGATGCGAGTCCGGCTCCGAGTACGTCGATACGCCGCTTCCGCCCGTCGATTCACGCTTCGTCGATCAATCGTATCCGGCCGGCAACATCTACACCCCCCCGGCGCCCGTTGACATGTCGGCCACTCCCTACTGTCGAGCCTGGGCCAGGGCCGAGGCGCTTCTTTGGTGGATGGAGGGGAGCAGTACTCCGCCGTTGGTGACGACCGGCACGGCCGGGTCGCTAGGCGAGTTGGACGACCCCAACACTCGCATCCTCTTCGGCGGAACAGAACTCAACGACGAGATGCGCGTGGGCGGCCGTTTCGGCGGCGGCTATTGGTTTACTCCGCAACGCGATTGGGGCATCGAGGGAAACTACTTCTTCCTCCAGGAGAAAACGACCAGCTATCATGCCGCCAGCGACGGCGATCCAATTCTCGCGCGGCCGTTCTACAACATTGTGACCGGCGACCAGGATTCGCACGTCATGGCCTTTCCGGACGTCATCAGCGGAACCGTCGACGTGTCGGCGAAGAGCCGCCTGCAGGGGGCCGAACTCCTGTTGCGCCGGCCCATCGTCGTGCAGCGAACCAACGGCCGCAACGGTCCGGCAGGCTTTGCCCTGGGCGTAGAACTGCTGGCCGGATATCGGTTTCTCGATCTGGCCGAGGATCTGCGGATCAGCGAGGCGCTCGAAATGGCTGGGCCATCGACGATCGAACTCTACGACCTGTTCGAAACGAAGAACCAGTTTCACGGTGCCCAAGTCGGATTCGTCACCGTGCTCCAACAAAACCGGTTCTCGGCCGAGTTTCTGCTCAAACTGGGACTGGGCAACACGAGGTCGCGGGTTGTCATCGACGGAGAAACGGTCACCACCGTGCCGCCCGTGCCGCCGGTCACCGACGACGGCGGGCTGCTGGCGTTGCCAACCAACATGGGTAGTTACACCCAGAATAACTTCGCGGTCGTTCCGGAGTTGGGCGTCACGCTGGGATACGACATCAACGATCGACTGCGGGCGACGGTCGGCTACACGTTCATCTACTGGAGCCGAGTCGCGCGGCCGGGCGACCAGATCGACATGGCCGTCAACCCGTCGTACATCCCCAACAATGGCCCGCCCGTGGGACCGGCCTCTCCCGCCTTCTCGTTCAACACAACCGACATGTGGATGCACGGCGTGAATCTGGGGCTGGACTTGCGATTCTAGACCGTGCTATTCGCGGGCCGACACCAACCCGAAGCGCAAGCGAGAGGTGCGCAACGAATCCTAGTTGCCTACGAATCCGGCTTGCATTCCCCACACTGCGTGGAGGTCCGGAAAGCTGGGGCGATCGATCGTTCCGCAAACTTCCACGCTAGACCAACGCCATCCCGAACGATCGATCGCCCCACCCTGCATCTAGACCACGCTCCAATCGCCGACCGTCTCCAGAAGATAGTCGATTGTCTCCTCGATGTCCGTCGTGTCGTCGCCGCCGTTGCTCGACGTGGCTCGTATCCAGTCGAAGTCGAGCAGTTCGCAGTTGAACTCGTCGCTCGACAGCTTGGCCCAGTTGTATCGCCCTTCAAGCCGATCGTCGTCCGGTGAGTCGAACAACTCGGCCGCGTCGGAACCCCCGCCTCCGACGATCTTGAACCGTCTCACGTCGGCCGCGTCGAATCGGTAAGGCTTACCGCCGATCGTGATCGTGTTCTCCAAAACTCCGGGCGTGAATGCGAAGTCCTCGTCGGCCCGCGTCCCGGTGATGGTCAGCGTCAACCCGCGTTGGGCGAACTCAACCCTCTGGCCGACCCGAATCTCTTCGGCCAGTTCGACGTTGCCCGCCGCCTCTTCGGCCCGCGCCATCTTCTCGCGCAGCCCAACCGACCAGCCGTAGGTCGTCGGACTCGAAAGAATCGTGCTGGCCAAGAACGATCCAATCGAGACATTTTGGGGCTGCAGCCAGTTTTCGGCGAAGTTCTGATCGACAGTCGTCTCGTTCGCGCCGACCACGACGTCGGAAATCACGTGCGTCGCCCCGTCGATACAGGCCGCCGGTTGCCGCTGGGTAATCTGGTACGTTCCGGCCCGCAGCCCTTCGAAGCGGTACGAGCCGTCCTCGGCGGTCATCGTGTTCATCGTCACGACCGCCCTGCCGTCGGTCGCCGCGAGCTCGACAATCACGCCCGGCAGCGGCAGTTCGTCGGGCTGGAATCGCGGATCCAGATTCGCGGCGAAGACATAACCGGTAATGGAGCTGTTCATTCCCACGTCGATCGCCACGGTCGCCGCCGCCGTGACGACGGCGCCTTCGGCGTCGATGGCCTTATAGGTGAACGTCACCGTCCCCGTGAAAACCGCGTTTGGCGGCGTGTAGGTGAACGCCCCGTCTTCATTCATGGTCAGAATGCCGCAAGGCAAGCCCGACTCGTCGCACAACGGGTCCGTGAAATCGATCGCGCTAAGCGGACCATCGTTGCCGGGGTCATGGTCGTTGACCAGCACGCCCTCGGCCGCGCTCACCACGAACATGCCCACGCCGTCGAAGACGTAGTAGTCGTCCACGGCCGTCGGCGCGGCGTTGTGTACGACGACCGAGGTCAGCGCGGTTGCCGGACCGCCGCCATCGTCGTCCGTCAAAACCAGGCTGATCAGGTACGGTGCATTGCCCGGCTGGTTGTTCTCATAAAGATGCGTCACTTCAAAGGGCGTCGTGCCGCCCGGATACTCGAACGTGTCACTCGTTCCATCGCCCCAGTTGACCACCAGGGTGAGGACGTCATCGACGCTCGGACTCGAAAGTGTTCCGCTGAGCGTGGCGATCTCGCCTTCGTCGATGGGCGATGTAACGACCACATCGCCCACGAACTCCGGCGCGACGCTGGTGACGGTCATCTCGAACGTCTCGACTTCAGAAGTCGCGCCTTGCTCGTCGGTTACGGTCACGGCAACCAGATAGACTCCGTTGTCGCCATAAACGTGTTCTCCGTTGAATGAACCAAAGGTGGGCGGACCGGGCACGTCGATGGTCGCCGTTCCGGTGGTTGGGTCCGTGCCATCGCCCCAGTCGATTCGATAGGTGAACGGGCCCGTGCTGTCATCGTCGGTGAAAGTCGCGATCTGGGTGATAGTCACCGGGCCTTCGGGCATCGTCAGATTGCCGACGACCCATACGGCGGGTGCTTCATTGGATTCCGCCAATTCACCGATGCCGGCGACCATTGTCGTGGTGGACAACGGTCCAACGAATTCTCCCGGTTGGGCGTCATCGCCGGCGTCCGAACTGCCGTTCGTCGGCATGATCGATTCGCCGGGCGCCGCGATCGGCTCATGGA
>DOEZ01000254.1 GCA_003532715.1 Planctomycetaceae bacterium | reverse complement strand
GTGCTACATTGTGGGATTGGGGCCGAATGACGCACCCGAGCATTATGCCGCATCCAAGCATTATGACGTATTTCGGGGGTTGCGAAAAGCGGTGGGAGCAGCCAGAATTGCTTCGGGGCGCCCCGGATGATTCGTCAAGGTGGATTCATGAAAAAGCAGTTTCATCAGTATGAGTGGGACGAGCGTTTGGAGGCCGACTGGCGGGCCCTGTTGCGTCTCGCGGTTGATGAAGACCTGGGTGGGATGGGGGACCTGACGACGCGGGCACTGGTCGCCGACGATGCCGTGGGGCGGGCCGCCGTTGTCGCGAGGGCGCCGGGTATCGTCGCCGGGGGGCCGGCGGCCGAGGCCACTCTCGAGTTCTTCGACCCACGGCTGCAATGGCAGATGGACGTTCAAGACGGACAATCGGTTGCGGCGGGGCAGTGTATTGCTCGGATCGAGGGGCCGGCCGTGGGGCTTCTTGCCGCCGAACGGCCCATGCTCAACCTGCTGGGGCGTTTGTCGGGGATCGCGACGTTGACATCGCGGTACGTCGAGGCCGTGCGCGGCACGCGGGCCGAGATCCATGATACGCGAAAAACCACGCCCGGCTGGCGACGACTCGAAAAATACGCGGTGCGTTGCGGTGGCGGCCGGAACCATCGTTCGGGCTTGTATGAGGCGATTCTGATCAAGGACAACCATTTGGCCATGATCGATCCGTGTGTTTGGGACGAGCCGGGCGGCGCGACGCACGTCATGCCGGCTCCGGTCCGCGCGATCAAAGCGGCCAGGGAGTTCATCGAAGTCCACGTGCCGCAACCGCTTCGGGCGGGGATGATCGTCGAGATCGAGGCCGACGCGCTCGATCAGCTTGAAGCGGTCTTGCCGGTTCGGCCCGACCTGGTGCTTCTGGACAACATGAGTCCCGAACGGTTGCGCGAGGCCGTCGCGCTGCGCGATCGGTTGGCGCCCGAGGTGGAGTTGGAAGCTTCAGGGGGCGTGGACCTGAGCACGGTTCGGGCGATCGCCGAGTCGGGCGTCGAGCGGATCAGCGTTGGGGCACTGACTCATTCGGCCGTTTGGCTCGACGTGGGGCTGGATTGGATCGGCTGACGTGCCGAGGGCGGGGGTCCCGGGGGCGGATCATGCCGGTTTTTCCGCCGGCGTCTTCCCGGTTTGACCATGCCGACGGCGCGGACTATAGTTCCAGTGCCGGCGTCTTGGGAGGTGCGTCGGTGCTTGGCGCGGCGAGGATGGCGGAGGGCCATGAGGGGACCTTCGCCGCGCTAGTTCACGCATGCCTTCTTATGAATCCCGCCGTGTCGTCCGGGAGCAGGAATCCATGGAACCAATGTTCGAAAGGCACGACCTGATTGTCTGCCGAGAAGTCGATCGGTCGCCGCGCGAGGGGTTCTCGTTGGTCGAGGCCGTCGTCGCGCTGACGATCACCGCGGTGGCGGGAGCGGCGTTGCTTGTCGGCATCAGCAGCAACGTGCAGTTGACGCAACGCGCCGAGGACCGGATCGTCGCGCAGGGGATGGCAAGGCAACTCATGGACGAGGTTCTCGGCGGGCGGTACATGGCGTTGAATACCACGCCGTATCAGACCAACTTCGGCCCGTCGGCGTGGGAGAGTCAATTGCCGACTCGGCAGCGCTACGACGACGTCGACGACTATCATAACTGGAGCACTCGACCGCCGGTGGACGAATACGGGGTTCCCTTGGGGAAAGACGACGGCAAGGGCGGGCAGCGCCATCCGGCGTTTTGCGCTCCGTCGGGTCGTTTCGACGACTGGCAACAAGAAGTCACGGTTTCCTATGTCAGACCGACCAATCTGGATCAGCCGCTTTCGGGCACGGAGACGAGCGACTACCGCGCGGTATGCGTGCGCATCGTCCGACACGACCCCGAGCGAGGGCAGGTGGAATTGGCCAATCTACGCCGGATCGTATCCTATGTTCCCAGCCTCGAAATCGAATAAGATGATTTCCGATTTGCGCCGCGGTTCGAAGTTCCGCACGCCGGCCGCTTGTGGTCGGCGAGGTCTGACGTTGATCGAGTTGATGATCGCCTCGGCGATCATGACGATGGTCGTGGGCGCGCTGGCCGTGTTGTCCAGAGCGGTCCAAGTGGGTTGCGATTATAGCAGCGACCACGGCGAGGCGGTCCAGCATGCTCGCGTCGTTCTGGAGCGCATTACGCGTTTCGTGAACGGCGCGACGGCGAGCAGTGAGTTTCCGGGAATTCTGGTTCTGGACCGAACCGAGGGGGGGTACAGCTTCCCGGACACGCTCGTTGTGTGGCATCCCGCGACGACGGCATTCGATCCGAAGGGTAGGCCGCGGTTCGAGGAACTGGTTGTTTTTTGCACGTCCCCGGACCGACCCCAAGAGTTACTGGAACTCACTTTTCCGGGGAACACGGGCATGGTTCCGCCATTGGCCGATCCGGTTGCCTGGTCGGGAGCCCTGGATGGTCTGATTGGCTTAAGCACGACGCGGCGAACTGTGTTGACCGATCGTTTGCGGACGGCGTCGGTTGACGGTTCGGACAATGCGGCAAGCCGTCGCGCATGCGCTCGCTTTCATGCCCGATTTCGGCCATCGGATCAGGAACTGGCGGCGTACACGGCCGGCGACGTGGCGTGGAACGAACTGCCGTGGGTGCAGAATGTGTACGGACCGAGCGGGGGACTTCGCCAAGTGTTGCTGCGCATCGAACTACAGTTGGCGCCCGGCAAGGCGTCCAACGGCCGCGCGGGCGTGACCTTCTTCGATTCGGCGGCCGTTTATTACGTTGTGGATAAGTGAACAGCCAGGGAACCGCCATGGAACTTCTTCACTATTGCAGGGTCAGTGCTCGTCGTTCGCGTCGTCGAGTGGATCGAAGCGGAATGTCGGTGTTGATCGTGATCCTTCTCGTATCGGTGGCGATGGTGGTTTCCTATGCCGTCCTGCGCGATCAGTCAACTTCGGTACAGATTCAGAGCAACGCCGATACGCTTGTGTTGGCTCGCCAAGCCGCGATGACGGGTCTGACGTACGGGGTTCGGGCGATGCATGCGCCGGATTGGACGGGCGTGGACACGAACACGTCTCGGTCGCTGGGCGCCTACGAGCGTTTCACGGTGTCGTTCACGGCGGGCGACGCTTCGCTCGGACCAGGAAGCCCCGAATATGGCGACATGCCCTATCGGGTGACGATTCACTCGATCGGCGAGGCGGACGATCCTCGCGGCACGGGCCGCACGAGCACTTGCACGGTCCACGCGGTGATGCGGCTAATTCCCCGAGGACTTTCGAACCAGCCGACGGACTGGTCGAAGATGGAAGGGTACACCGTGTACCAGACGAAGCGTGAGGCGACGGAACTCGATCTTCCTTTTCAGATCACCGGCAAGGTTCGGTTTCAGAGTCGGGTTACCCTTGGCATGAACTACCCGGACTACTATTCGGCTTGGTACTACTATCTCTTGCATCTTGGTCGAATGCCGAGTCAAGGCCATCCGGACTACCGACAGTTTACCGGCAGGGTATGTTTTCCATCGACCGAACAAGGTGGAACAACGAATTTCTTGCTGGCGGTTCAGTTGCTCAGTTGCAGCGCGACCTCGATGGGCATCGACGAAGTCGCTTCGGACTGGGTCAAGCCGGCGAATCTGAGCACGTATCAGATCTACCCTGGCGGACCGGTTTATGAGATTCCCCAACTGGGCGAAGTGTTGAGTGGGATCATTCTGGAACCCGACCCGCGGACCAACCCGTTGGGGCTCTTCTACCGGCACGGCAACAGCACGTTGGAAGGGAACGTGTCGGTGCGAGGCACCCTGTTCTGTCGTGACACGGTCGAAATCCGGGGGGCGAATGTCCGTTTTGAGCCGGTGGAAATGCCGCCCCTGTTCGGCGAGACAAAGCCCGTTCGCATGCCGGCGCTGACCGGCCAGACCGTGAAGGTGAAACCGGGGTCGGAGACCGAGATCACCGGATTGGTCGCCGTTTTCGATCAGTTTCTGATCGAGAAGAGTCCGGTGACGCTCCCGCTGAAACTCGTGGGCCGGCTGGTGACGCGCAAGCTCTACATTCGGGAGCGCGAACCGTGGAACACGGTGAACTGGCAGCAGAACTTCACGAGTTTCTCGCCTTATGCGTCTTCGACGTATTATCCGATTTGGTTGGCTTCGAAAGGCTACGATTCGGCGCCGCGGATCAAGATGATGCCGGATCCCGAGTTGGTTCAGTATCATTGGACCGATTGTAGCGGTCCGATCTATGTGCCTCACGCGGACGACGGGGGCGGCCTTCGTTGGCAAATGCTAGAATGGAACGAAGGCACGCGGTAGGAGTCGGGCGTTGTGCCTGGCGCGGTGATTTGCTGCTTTGGCTGGATTCTGGGCGGCTTTGCAGTCTACGTCCGGCGCGAGTCGCATTTCTTGCCTTGACTCCGGGTCACGTTCCCGGTTACATGGCCTTGCTGGAGGTGCGTCGTGGACGCTCCATCGGGCCAATAATGGATACTTAATTAGGAGAGTGTACAATGAAACATCACTTGCTTGGGGCGATCTTGCTTGCGGTGGGCATGGTCATCGGCGGTATGCTAGGCTTCCATGGGCCATCCGTTTCGGCGGCGCAGAAACAAAACATTCCTCCGTTCGCGGATTCGGCGGGGCGTAGCCTGAACATCATCAACGAGCTAAAGGAGCTCGTCGCGCTGACGAAGACCCAGAACGATCTGCTGCGCGAGCAGAATCAACTGTTCAAGAGCGGAAAGCTGCGAGTCGTGGTCACCGTCGAGGAGAAGGGCGGCAGGTCTTCTTCGTCGAGTCGGTAGACGCGAGTACGGCGCGACCGCATCGTCCGAGGCTGTTGGTTCGTTTTACTGATTTGGGAGACGCGCCTGCGGCAACGCGACGGCGGCGCCGTTTGAGTCGCCGCCGGAACGTGGTTGCCGAGTCGCGCGCGACAAGGAGACTCATGTTGTTGAGAGCGGTTTTTTCGCGAGAACTCGCGTCACGAGTCGTTGCGGGTCCGTCGAGGTTGGCGTTGCGCGGCGGCTTGCCGGGCTTCACATTGCTCGAGTTGCTGATGGTCATTGCGGTCGTCGCGATCTTGGCGGCGGTGATGTTGCCATGGAGCGATTCGACCTCGAACGAGATGGTGGACGCGGCCGCTCGAGCGGTGGTGACGGATCTGGCCTACGCTCGGTCGCTGGCGGTGACGAACAACAGCAAGTATGAAGTGGCGTTTGACACGAGCGACAACCGATACACGCTCAGGCACACCGGCGCGAACACCGCGTTGAACGTGTTGCCGGATTCGGTGTTTCGCGACTCAAACGATCCGCCCGACCAGCACATCGTGCGTTTGGACGAGTTGCCCGGCATCGGCAAGCCGGTCAAGTTGTCGGGTGCGTACCACGTTTTGGGTACCTTGGAGGTGATGACGGCGGTCGAGTTTGGGCCCCTGGGCGAGACGTCACAAACCGGTTATTCAGCGTTGATTCTGACGTTGGGGTCCGGCCTTAACCAGCGAAGTGTCTTGGTCTTGATCAACCCCGTCACGGGTCTGGCGACGATTCACTCGGGCGGGCGGGATCTGCCTTCGGATCTTCCGTCGTCCGCAGCGCAGGCGATATTGAACCACTTATAACCTTCGGGACGTCACAAGGAGGCGCGTTTCCGATTCCGACCGGCAAGAGAGAAGAGACAGCAACATGGTCCGTTGGCGGGGACGACAAGGCGCGGGTCCGATCGGCGTGGACCTTGGCAGCCGTTCGATCAAGATGGTTCAGCTCACGGCCGATCGAACGCGGATTCGAGAGGCCGTGTGTTGGGATCTTCCGACAACGGCGCGGAGCGACGCGGCGGCGCGGACGCGCCAGTTGGCGCATGCCTTGGCGGCCGCGCGAGAGGGTCGGACGTTTCGCGGACGCGACGCGGTGTTCTGTCTGGGCACCACGGAGTTGTTTCTGCAGAACATGCGCGTCGCGCAGGCGACGGGGGATCAATTGCGGCAGGTGGTCGAGAAGGAAGCCGCGAGCCGTCTTCCGTTCGATTCGGAGCAGGCGGAGTTGCGGTTCTACGAAGCCGACACAGTTCGGCAGGGCGACGCGTTTCGACGCGAGGTGATCGTGTTGGCGTGCCAGAAGCCGTCGGTCCATGGTTTGTTGGCGGTTGCGGAGGCGGCCCGGTTGAATCCCGTGGCCATCGACGCGGCTCCGGCCGCGTTGTTGCGCTGTTATTCGAGCCAATTTCGCCGCAGTACGGACGACGACGCGAGCGTCTTGTTCATGAGCATCGGGGCGTCCTGCACGACCGTGGTGATCGCGCGGGGCGACAATCCGCGCTTCATCAAGCAGGTCGATTTCGGCGGCCGTCAACTGGACGAGGCGGTCTCGCGGGATTTGAAGATGAAACTCGCCGACGCGGTCGCATTGCGGCGTCACAACGGCGATCGGCGGGCGGACCGGCGCGATCCGGAGATTGCCGAGAGCATCGTCAAGGCGACGCGGCCCCTCATGGAATCGATGGCCAACGATCTAGCGATGTGCATGCGCTATTACAGCGTGACGTTTCGCGGACAGCCTTTNNGGGGGGGAGAGGCGTCGTCGGGCCTGGCGGAGTGGCTTTCGACACGGCTGGACATTCCGTGCGAATTGGCGGATCCGTTGCGGTCCTTCCCGGGGTCGACGTTGCCGGGTCGGAGCACCCAATGGGACGTCGCGATCGGCCTAGCCTTGCGCGAGGCGAAGTGAAAACGACGTGAACGTCATGAAGAACATCGATTTCTTGCCAGCCTCGTATCGACAACAGCACGCCAAGCGCCACGTGCATTTCTGGCGAATCGTGGTGGTGGCGGCGTTCGTGTTTCTTGTTTTCGGTGCTTCGTTGGTGCAGTATTTTCGTCTTTGCCATGCGCGGGGATATGAGAAGGACCTCGCGGCGCAATACGCGACGGCCGAGGCGCAGAACCGTCAATGGAGTCGGATTCAGGCACAGCGAGAAGCGGCCGTCGGGGACGCTGAGTTGTTCACTTATCTGCGTCATCCCTGGCCGCGAACGAGGATTCTGGCGGCGATGTTGGCTCCACTGCCTGATTCGATCACATTGAGTCAGTTGGAGATCAAGGCGGGGGTTTCGGCCGGCGTGGTTCGAGGGCAGAGGCGGCTGCCGGGGAGGCCGACGCCGACCGAGGAGGTCGAGTCGCCCAAGCTGCCGTCACAACGCGATCTGGCCATGCTTCGCGAGCAGTTCGATTCGAAGGCGGTCACGGCGGTGCTTTCGGGGCGGACCACCGATCCGGCAGCGTTACATCGCTATCTGGGCGAACTGCACCGTTGTTCGCTCTTTCCGAAGGTCGAACTCGACAAGCTCGAAAGCGTCGCGCCGGGCGAGAACATCCCCGAGGGAACGATGGCATTTACGACCATCGTCGAGGTGCGAGCCGGATACGGCCAAGCGGGCGGTCCGACCGGCTCCGATGTCGCGGGTTCGGTCGGCGCGGTAAAAGACGACGCGGCGGATCGAGAGGACGTCTCCAAGGCGATGGGACAACATTCACGCGGCGCGTTTGTCAGCGGTGGGAACCGCGGAGGAGACTCGCCATGAAAACCCCGACATCTCGGCGTAACAGCCTTATCATCACAATTCCGGTCCTGCTGGTGTCGGTGGCCTGGGTTTTTCTGGTGTTTATGCCGGTTCAGAAAGCGATCGACCGATTGGACGAGGACGCGAGCGAGATGCGGCAGTACTGTGATCGGGCAGGGACCCTTCTTCCGGTACTCCAGCGAACGAGTCGCGAGGTGGCCGAGATACACGATCGGATTGCCAATTGGGACGAGACGGTCCCTTCGCGAAGGGACTTAACGTCGCTTCTGGGCAAGATGACGGCGTCGGCGCGAGAGGCCGGTCTCCGGACAACGCGGTTCAACCCCGAGCCGATCCTGGCGTACGAACGGATTGCGAAAGTACCCCTTTCGATGGTTGTGACCGGTCCTTTTCCGAGTGTTTTCGATTTTCT
>DOEZ01000630.1 GCA_003532715.1 Planctomycetaceae bacterium | reverse complement strand
CGACCGAGCAGCTTCCGCTGGTCGCCCGGCTGGTCAATGAACTGGAACTGAATCTGGGCGACGCCCATTTTTGGGGCATGGACGAATGGGTCGACGACGACGGCGTTCCGGTGCCCACGGACCATCCGTTGAGTTTCGCGAAGGCCGACAAGGAATTGTGTTTCGACCGCATCGCGCCGAGCCTTCGCATGCCCGAGGCCAACATGCACTTTCCGACCGGCGATCTGGCCGCCTACGGCACGTCGTATGACCAGATTCGATGCGCGGTCATGCAGGGCGGCCAGGGCGAAGTCAAACACTGGGCGTTCAACGATCCTCCCCGGCGCGCGGGCGAGTACCAAGACGAGCCACCTAGCCCGGAAGTCTATCGCCGACTCTCGACCCGAGTGACCGACTTGCACCCCATGACCATCATCCAGAACGCTCGGACGTCGGGCGGCGGGCACATTGCGATGGTGCCTCGCCGGGCCGCCACGGTCGGCCCGGTCGAAANNTCGGTTCCGATGTCGTTGTTGGCCGATCATCCGAATGTCCAGTTCAACTTCTATCGCCCCGGTTTGGGCACGGTCGCGGCCGAGATGCACTGACACGGATTATTCACCGACCCATACTATTCGAGCGGCAGACGAACGGGAACGCCCTGTTCGACCGAACGATCGATGGCGAAGCACAACTCGTGAGTGCGAAAGGCGTCGGCCACGTTGCAGTGGGGCTCGCGGTTCTCGCGGATGCACTCGACGAAATGGTCGATCTCGCGGCCGAACCCGTGGTGCATGACGTCGCCGCTGTCGAGCATGACCGTGGGGAAGGTCGCCCATCCGGTCTGGCCGGGAAAGAGCCGCGGGCTATATACCCGGTTGTCCCGAAGCGTCCCCTCGGTTCCTGTTAGGTCGACGTTCATCGCGTAGGGCATTTCGCAGTCGAGCAGAACCGAGGTTTTCGCGACGACCCCGCCGCGGAACTTCAGCACGGCGACCACGTTGGCGTCGTACTCGAAAAGCCCCTTGCGATTGTTCGCGTAAGCGGTCACTTCCTCGACCTCGTCGCCCACGAGCCAACGCAGCGTGTCGACGGCGTGACAACCGGCCAGCAGCATCGCGCTTCCGCCGGTCTTCTTCCGACTGTAGAGTTGCCAGGCGTGGTGCGTCGGTTTGATGCCGTGCCAGTAATCGACCTCGGCGTAGAACAGATCGCCGACCGCGCCCGACTGGAGCAATGATTTCAGCGTAACGACTTGTTCGTTGAATCGGCAAACGAAGCTCGTGACGCTCTTGACGCCGGCGCGGGCCACCGCGTCGCGCAGCGCGCGGTTTTCGTCCATCGTCAGGGCCATGGGCTTCTCGACCAGGACGTGCTTGCCCGCCTCGGCGGCCGCGATGGCCTGCTCGGCGTGGACGTGGCTCGGCCCGGTGATATCGACCACGTCGACTCGATCGTCGGCGAGAACCTCGTCGTAGCGGACGCGAGCGGGGCACTGCAAGCCGTTTGCCTCCGCGAACCGTTTCGCGCGGTCCAGGTCGATGTCGCTGATCGACACGACTTCGACGTGCGGATTCTTCATCCAGGCGATTGCATGAGCACCCGCGACCCAGCCGGCCCCGTGGATCGCGATTCCAAGTTTTTTGTTTTCCATGGTTCGACTCGCTCGGTTTGTTTCACTCGGAAGAGGTTATTATTGACATGATCCATCGCGGGGCGAATTTGTCGCGTCTCATCACGGCAAATCGCGCGGCAATCCTTGGTTTAGCGGTGCGTAGCGGCGGCCGGGAATCAGACGTGTTCCGTCGGAGAAGCCTTCCGATCGATTCGCCAACCGCTCGATGAGACGACCCCGCCAGTTGTCGAGTTGTTCACGATACGCGGGATCCCCAGACAGATCCTTCTCCTCGCGAGAGTCCGATTCCAGGTCGAACAAGTGTTCCCTGCCATTCTGGGGCCGCCAGATATATTTCATGCGACCATCGGTAAGGGCGTGGAATGCCTGCGGTTTGCCATAAATGGGCGCGTGTTCGAAATGCAGCCAAGGGCGGACTTCGTCCTGCTTTCCACGCGCCGACGGCAACAGGCTGCGACCGTCCACCGGCGGGCATTTCGCGCCGGCCAACTCGACGAGGGTCGGCAAGACATCTTCGAGGCAAACGGGTCGGTGGGAACGCCGTCCCGCTTGGAATTGCAACTCCGGCGAACCGCAAAGGATCATGGGGACGTTTGCCGATCCCTCAAACGGTTCGCACTTGCGGAAATAGCCATGGTCGCCCAACATTTCGCCGTGGTCGCTGGTGAAAACGACTACCCAGGGCCGGCCGGCCGCTTCACTGCGCGCCTTGAATTGTTCGATCAGGGGGGCGATTTCGTGATCGAGATGTTCGATCAACCCGAAATAGCCGGCCTGTGCCGTCCGCAGGGTTTCGCCTTCGAGCAACACGCGATGTCCCGGGCGGTCTCCCTCGGGTTTCAATCTGCTCCAGTCAACCCAGTCGCCGCGGGCCGGCCGAGGCAATTCGCGTTGCAGCAACCGATCGTAGTACTCCTTGGGCGGAAACAGGGGTGGGTGGGGAGCATAGAACGACGCAGTCAGGAAGACCGGCTTTTCAGGCGGCAACTCGGCAAGCACTTCGCG
>DOEZ01000233.1 GCA_003532715.1 Planctomycetaceae bacterium | reverse complement strand
TCAATCTCATCGAGCGTGATCTCGTCCGCCGTCCGGTCGTAGAGCTTGGTCGTCCGCGGGGATTCGTGAGCAGCGATGGCCTGGGCGTGTTCGAGGGTGCCACCATTATCGAGGTAGGCAGTGATGCCGGTCGCTCGGAAGGTGTGGCAGCATACTCTTGCAGGAAAGCCGATCGACTTCTCGATTCGATGGAGCGCGGTAACAAGAAGTGAGGCTCCGATGGGCTTCGCTGACGACACCGGCAGGTACGGAACCGTCGGTGTAAGGGCGCCGGAACCAGTTGCGCACCGGAAGGTTGAATCCACAGTGGACGAGCAGGGGATAAACACACGGTTACGCCTACGAGGCGAGATGGGGCGCATTCGGGTCAGGGCCGGCACGTCCCGAATGCGTCTTTGGGCCCGCCAATCAGCCGTGCGGCACTCACTCGATTCGATATCGGCAACGGACGACTCTCACACTGCTCGCCGTCATCGACCAAACCGAAGCGAAAAATCCAAACAGATGCACCGCTGATTTCGTCCAACCAGAGTTTTAGCGACGCTGCCGCTGAAATCGTTTGGCAAGCCGTCTCTGTCAGGTCAACATCACCCGCCCGGCCGACCTTCCCCGCATCCACCGCGTCGCGAAAACTCGAATTCGTTTGCCGCCTCTTCAGAAACAACGAGTTTCCGAAACGATGGACCGTCTGTTGGGGAATGCGCCGATGTTGATAGGTGAGCCATGCGACCTGTTATAGTACATCCTCTCTGGCATCAGTCTCGGTGCGCACGGCCTCTCGGCAGACGGCGTGTTTTCAACCCACACACGCCGAACAAACCGACGCAAACCATAGCCAATGTGCATGGTTCGGGTACAGGCGTTGACACCGCCTCCATGGAGATCGAAAAGAAGTCGTTCAAGACCATTAACTGGTCATCGGGGCGGTTATTCAAACCGTTGCCGATATAGAGTGTGTCGTCGAGGATTTCAGAGAGGAACCCGGATCGGGCATCGGGCATGTCGACCGACGAGTAAACCCACGTGTCTGTCTGTGGATCGTAGATCTGGATGCGGTCGATTGCGGTGGTATTGCTGCTGTCCGTCTTGCCGCCCAGGACGTAAAGCTTTCCTTCGTAGACCACACTGCCAGCCTCCCGCACAGCAGTCGGCGCCGGGGCTTTGGGAAACTGGACTGCGTTGACCGGATCGACGGCGTAGAGCGAACCGTCGGTGTCGAGGATGTAGAGTGCGTCGCCAATAACGCCGGTCACTGCCCCAAAACCGGGATTGATCAGCCCCGTAATTGCGATGTCCGCCTCGAACGCGTCGGTGGCCGCGTTGTAGTGCATCAGGAATCCTTCCCGATGTACCTTGTACCACTGGTCACCGATCAGGCCGCCTCCCCCGTTTGCATACAGCCCGTCGTCATCGCCCAGCGCCACTTGTGACCAGGTGTTGGACGTGATGTCGTACCGGGCCATCTGGCCACCCCACTGCGGATAGCCGCCGTAGACATAAACTGCATCATCGAAGTAGAAGCCCTGATCGGCCACGTAACCCGTGCCCTGGGAAACCACCGGGCTCAACGAGCCGTTACCATTGTTGTAGCCCGTCAGTCCCACGGACGTCCAGGTGCCATTACCATTGTCCTGATCATCGGTGCCATCTGCCGAGACCCAGCCATTATCGCGACGATAGATGCTGAAGTGGCTTTGCCGATTGCCACTATACTCCAGCGACTCGCCCGGCGTGTCGAGAAAATAGGAGTTCTGCGCTCGGCCACCGACGGAGAAAATGGCCGCTTTGCCCTCGTACACGCCCACCACGCCCGCCATTCGATAAACACTGTGTGGCAGGGCAACGGTTTCGACGTTCGGACCATCGGCATATGGCCACAGGGCCGGGTCACCTTCAAGTACCGCCCAAACGGAATCAGCTTGGACCTGCCAGGCGATCAGTAAACTGGTGACGAGACCGCAGGCCATCATTCGGACATTCATCGTGTTTCCTCCCTACCAGGCTGATTACTGGAACGAGGGTGTGCGCTACGGACTGGTTTGGCGAAGAGACGTGGGTGTTCACTTATCCCATCCACGCTGAATCTGAAGACGATCCAGGTTCATGTCGGCAACTATTCTAGCATCGCGTCTTCGCCCCACCTAGCGCGTGCGCCGATTTCTTGGCCAAGCCGCGCGGTTTCAGCCGCATCCAGTGCCCCGGCCCCCTTAACAGGGGACGGTGCTGGTGTGGGCGGCGGCTCACGGGCATGTTCTTCTCCAGTCTGCCAGGTCCTCCCCCGATTTTGGTAACGCTACGCATGCGCTCTGGCCAACCGTGACAGCGGGATTGCCAGTAATGGTTCCATTCTCGGGACACGGGATCTGCCGTGATGGGGCTCGGCGGACTCGATCTTCAATCCAGTAATGAAATTCCCCCGACAGGGGCAGCGACTTGTCGCTGCTTCTGCGTCATTCAAGGTTCCTTTTCTGGGCTTCGGACCCGTAATACGAGAGGCTGTGTGGGGTGCAGAGGCAGCTCTGCGACAAAGCCACGACGAGCTTCAAGCCATCTACGATCAGGCATTGGAGGGCATCATTATCGTGGACAACAAAACGGCAAATCCACTTCGGGCCAATTCCGCCTTCTGCCGACTTCTGGACTACACGGACGAGAGCGTGCATTCCATATCGACAGAGATGCTTCATCCACCGGAGGTGTTGCCCACGGTCTTGGAGTACCTTGACGCAGTCAAAGAAGGCGGCATCACACGGATCGACGATCTGCCGTTCTTGCGAAAGGACGGCAGTAGAGTCTATGTCGATGTTGTCTTGATCACGAGCCTGGCCTATGAGCAACGGCAACGGGGTGGCCCGAGGATCGAATGCCACACCAGCGTCGATTTCGACCGGTTGCCGCCAATCTTGGAGAACGCCATCTACCGCATGGTTCAGGAAGCATTGACCAATGCCTGCACGCACAGCAAGAGCACGAAGGTGAGGGTCAGCCTGGTTCAAGAAAGACAAGACCTTCGGGTGGAAGTCCAGGACTGGGGGGTGGGTTTCGACACCCAGGCAATCGGCCAAGGCCATTTTGGCCTGGAAAGCATTCGACAACGGGTACGACTTCTCGGCGGTCGGCTGAGGATCGACAGCAAGCCGGGTTCCGGAACCCTGCTTCAGGTGGTGGTGCCGATTTTAGAGAAGCAGTTCGAAGAGTAGGGCAGTCGAGGAGCATGGGCCGAAAATCAACCTCAAGCGTTCAGGAGAAACGTGCCGCAGAACGTGCCGCCCTGGCCGGTGATACGGCTGGAGTCCTCCTGTTCATGACCGGGCCAATATTGCCGATCAAGTCTCTCCCTTATCACCGTCGCACCCATCCCGGCAAGGGGAAGATCTAACCTTGC
>DOEZ01000201.1 GCA_003532715.1 Planctomycetaceae bacterium | reverse complement strand
CGCCGAGCCAAGTGTCGCCTTTCGCTCCGCGAAAGTAGCGGACCCGCGCGAGGCTAAAGACAACCAAAAGACCGTCGTCGATTCGCCGCGTCCCAACTTCGTCTTCATCCTGCTGGACGATCTGGGCTGGCAAGGGTTGCACTGTTTCGGCGACACGTTCTTTGAAACACCCCGGATCGACCGGCTGGCCGCCGAGGGAATGAAGTTCACCGACGCCTATTCCGCGTGCCACGTCTGTTCGCCCACCCGCGCGAGCATCATGACGGGCCAGTATCCAGCGCGGCTCCATCTGACCGACTACATTCCGGGCCGAGAGGAGCCGTTCGCCAAACTGCGCCAACCGGAGTGGTCCAAGCAGCTCCCCCGCGACGCAACCACCTTGGCCGAGGCGCTCAAGCCGCTGGGCTACGCGTCGGCGTCGATCGGCAAGTGGCACCTCGGCGGGCTGGGCTCGCAACCGACCGACCGGGGTTTCGACGTCAGCTTTGGGGATCCGCTGGGCGGCGGCCAACGAAGCATGTTCTGGCCGTACGGCCGCCCGCGCGTCGACGGCATCGAGGGACAGTATCTGACCGACCACGTCACCGACGAGGCGATCAAATTCATCGACGCCAACCGCGACAAGCCGTTCTTTTTGTATCTGTCGCATTATGCCGTCCACAATCCGGTCGAGGCGAAGGCGGACCGTGTCGAACGCTATCGGGCCAAACTCGACCCCAGCGACAAACAGCACGACCCCACCTACGCAGCCATGATCGACAGCGTCGACGAGAGCACGGGCCGCGTGCTCGATCGGCTCGAGGAGTTGGGCATCGACGATCGAACGATCGTCATCTTTGTGTCGGACAATGGGCCGCTGAAGCCCTACAGCCGGCCGTCGCCGCTCCGCGAGTCGAAGGGAACCATCTACGAGGGTGGCATTCGCGTGCCGATGATTGTCCGGTGGCCGGGCGTCGTTCGGCCCGGCTCGGTCTGCGGCGTGCCGGTCAGCAGCGTCGATTTCTTCCCGACGATTTTGGAAATCGCCGGGGCCAAACCGCGCGAGGTCGACGGCGAGAGCCTGGTCCCCCTGTTCAAACAGGAAGGGCAACTCGAGCGAGACGCCATCTACTGGCACTATCCACACTACAGCAACCACCTGATGCCTCCGTTCGGGGCGATCCGCCAGGGCGACTTCAAGCTGGTCGAACTGTACGAAGACGGGCAGCTTCAGTTGTTCAACCTGAAAGACGACCTCGGCGAAACCCGCAATCTGGCTGGCGCGATGCCCGAAAAGACCAAGGAACTCCACGCGAAGCTCGAAGCATGGCGCAAATCGGTCGGCGCGCAGCGAATGACGCCTAACCCCGATTACGACCCGGCGAAAACACAATGGAACCGCCGCAAGGGCCGGGTAATTAACATTTACGACATGCCCTGATTAGGGATTAGGGATTAGGGACTGGAGGAACGAAGAGGTTGTTGCCCGGCCAGCGTAGCCCTATCTCCGGCCTCCTATCCCCTATCCACTGCGGGATCGCATCGAGTGATGTCATAGCATGGGGGCTGTTGGGTTTCCAGGCCAAGAATTGGGCTATGGGCGGGATTGGGAGCGGGGGACAAGGGGCGGCGGCTCACGCGAAGTCGCGAAGGGAGGGGATGACGTTGTCGGCTGGGGGTGTCGAGGCAGAATTCTGGGTGTCTTAGATTTCCGTGACCAAACCAAAAGCGGCACGGCGCAAGCCGTCCGGTACCGACCGCGTGGGGCAATTTATAAACCGGACACAAGCGGGACATACACCGGACGGCTCGCGCCGTGCCGCTACAATGAAAGCGATGCACTGAAAGCGGTGCGGCGTAAGCTGCCCGGTGTCTGCCTTTCCCGAAACGTCCGAGCTGGGTTGGGCGCGCGTCACGGTTCCCAACGGGCCGTGACCTCGCGGACCGTTCGAAAATCGTGCATGCCCGCGTCGTATTCGCCTGCTTCCGGGTGGCGGAACACGACGCGCGACGGCCGGGCGGCCACGTCGGGGACGGTGCAGGGTGTCGTGTGGGGCGTGCCGTCTTCTTCCACCAACTGCCGTCCATCGACCCAAATCGTCGCCTCGAACAGCGGCTCGGTGATGAAGTTCACCGACACGCGCGGCGTCGGACGAAGCCATGTCACAGCGCCGATCACCAACGCCGCGGTCAGAACCATCGCCAGTCCCATGGCCGTGAGCCGGCGGCGCGGATGGCGACGGCCGAGCCTTGTCTCGACCGCGTCGAACTCGTCGAGCATCGCCCGGGCATCGCTGAAGCGGTCGCCGGCAACCGGCTGACACGCGTGCAGAGCCACTCGATTGAGCGAGGCCAACCGAACGTCGGCCGCGATCGTCGCAGCGCGAACGCCCAAGTGGGGAAATCGTTCGGCCGGTTGGCCGGAGATCATCTCATAAAGAATCAAACCCGCGGCATACACGTCGGCCCGGGCGTCCATGCGGCCGTCGGGCGGCATATAGGTCAGCGTTCCCATCCGCGACGCCGAAGGTTGCGATTCGGTCAGCAGGCCGAAATCGGCCAGCTTCAGCCGCCGGTCGACGATCAGGCAGTTCGACGGCTTCACGTCGCGATGGGCCATGCCAATCGCGTGCAGGCACGCCAGCCCTTCGAGCAACGCTCTCGCGTGGCGAGCGCACGCCTCCGCCTCAAGCGGCCCCTCGTCCAGAAGACTCCGAAGCGTGGCCGGGCGATAGTCGGGCGAGTCCGACGCCGGCCGGCCGTCGACGCCGTCGGCTGGGTCCATGACGTAGTAGAGATACTCGGCCGTCCGGCCGACGTGGTGGATGTCGATCAGGTGCTCGTGCCGGCGATCGAGTTGCCGTTCGAGCCGCGAGAGCGAGGTCAACTCGCGGCCGGCGCGGTCGGTCGAGCACTGCAGGGGGATCATCTTCACCGCGCGGAGCTTGCCCGTCGCGCGGTTGCGAGCAAGCCATACCGCGCCGAAGCCGCCCTGGCCCACTTGGCGTAGAAGTTCGAAGTCGGGCAACTCGGGTGTTTCTTGGTTTGCGTGAATGTCGTTCATGTCGAGTTGACTCCCGCGCCGCGTTGCCGGAATTCGGACAATCGGCCGCTGACGGATCGTTCGGCTCGCGGGGTGGGCATGGCGTCGAGCGCCTGGCGGAGTCTCTCCGAGAGCCGCCCCTCGTTTCGATAGCCCTCGGCGAGCCGCGCGAGCCGCCGCGTCACGGCCCGCCGCGCCAGGTAGACCGCGTTGCGCGAAAGGCCGGTCAGGCGGGCGGCCTCCTTGCCCGCGATGCCGCCCAGTGCGGTGAGTTCGAACGCCTGATAGGTTCGCGGATTGAATTCGCGGCGAACCGCGTCGAGCAAAACAGCCAGAAGCGACTGCTCGAATGTCGATTGCCAAAGCTGCTCGGCGTCGGGGCCGTCGTCGATCGGTTCGGGCGGCGTCGGCGCCGCGCCGGCGCGTATCCTCTGCGCCGGTTCGCGACGATGCCGCGCCACCTTGTTGCGAACGACCGTGCCGAGCCAGTCGCGAAAGCGGCCTCGCGCCGGATCGTAGCTGAAGACGTCGCGCTGCTCGAAAACGGTTGTCATCACCTCCTGCACGATTTCCTCGGCCGTGTTGTCCGAACACCCGCGCCGCCGGGCAAAGGCGAACACCAAACGCCAATAGCGCTCGAAGAAGTCGTCCCACGCCATCGGATCGTCGCCGTTGCGCAGTCGCCGCAAGAGCGTCGGTTGAGTCTGGGAGTTCACCGCGAGCCTTTCGAAAAACGGTTACAACTTTTGCGCGAGACGGAGTTCAAAAGTCTCCGACGTCCTCGTGAGCGAGTGCCTGATTTCAAGCCTGAAAGGCTGTAACTTCGTAGCCCAGGGCATCGCCCTGGGGAACGGGACTTCCCATACAACGATCGCCCTGTAAGGGCCAAAC
>DOEZ01000450.1 GCA_003532715.1 Planctomycetaceae bacterium | reverse complement strand
CGGCGACAGATGCAGCCGAGTCCGCCAGGCAACCATGCAACCGGCGACAATGAAAATCGCCGCAAGCACCAAGCACCCCAGATCAACCAGAATGGCCATTGAGCGACGCCCTCGCTCGCTCAGGGAGCTGTCAAGGAAGTTGATCCTGAGATGCAATCCTCGCCGAACGCCCACGCCCGCCCCAAGGAAGATCATCCAGACAAACGCGTATTGCACCAACTCCTGCGTGCCCGAAAGCAGGTAGACCAACCCGTGAGCCTCTTCGGGCATGCGACATAGCAGCCATCGAACCGCAACCTGGAGATTGACTCCCACGACCAGCACGGCCAACGCGACCGACATCACGAAACAGGTCCAGCGTTCCACGCGATCCAAACCGCGCGACCAAGAGGATTCGAGTGAAACACTCATGGGCGGCCGACTCCTCTCGCCTGTTCACGCCCGCTAGGCGGAGTGATCATCGAAAGCACGTCTTCGGCTCTTAATTCCCGCGCATACCGGTCGTGCATCGCGAGAACCCTGTCGCGGAATAGCGATTCATCGACGTCCAGAATCGACGCGCCTTGCGATTCAAGCCTCCGGCGAGCCTCGGCCAGACGGCCGCCGATCCGTTCACGCTGTAGACGTGCCGCTTCACGGCACGCCCGCTTGAGCAACCGCCGATCACTCGCGCGAAGAGCCTCGAATTCATGGCGGTTCATGATGTGCGGATAAACGAGCAGGACGTGGTTGGTCTGCGAGATGTGTTTGCACGTTTCGTGGAGGCATGCCCGCTCGATCGAAATCAGGTCGGTCTCGGCCCCGGCGATTACGTTTTGTTCGATGGCCGTGTAGACCTCGCCCCAGGAGAGCGGTATCCCAATCGCTCCGAATCGATTCATCATCTCGAGCCAGACCTTGCCTTCGGGCACCCGAATCTTCAGACCTCGCAAATCATCCGGCGAGTGAACGTCGCGATATCGGTTGAAGATGCTCCGGCCGGCATCCGTGTAATAGCCGAGCACGGTCAGACCTCGGGCCTCCGCGCGTTTGGCGAGCGCCTGCCCGAACGGTCCTTCGAGGTTCGTGGCGGCATGACGGTCGTCGACGAACAGATACGGCAACTCCAGCAAGGCCATCTCCGGCACAATGGGCGACAGAGGCGCCTCGCAGGACATGTCAAGCGTTCCGATGGCGGTCGATTCCATGACGAGGCGGGAGTCCCCGAGTTTTCCCTCGGGAAACACGTCGATCCGAACCCGGCTGTCGACCTCGCGATTCACTATTTGCGCGAAGGACTTGGCCGCGTCGAACAGGGGTTTGCCCGGCACGCTGCAATGCCCCAGACGAAGCACCACCGTGTCGGATTCGGGCTGGCGCCGGCAACCGACCAGCGAGAGTGCCGCCGCGCTGCCGAGGATTCTCACGAACTCACGGCGTGTGTTGGCGTGCTGTGGCATAGCCGCAGGACTCGCGAATGATCAACTCGGGTGGCAGAACAATACGTTGGGGTGGATGATCGGGAAACTTCATTCGCCTGCAGATCATCTCAACAAGCAATTGCCCCAATAGCTCCTTCGAATAACCAATCGTTGTCAACGGGACTTCACAGAAGCGGCCAAGTTCGATGTTGTCGTAGCCAACCACGGCGATATCCTGGGGAACTCGGCGTCCCAACTCGCGAGCCGCTCGAAACGCGCCGAGGGCCAAATGGTCGTTGTGGAAGAAGACGGCCGTGATCTCGGGATGATGTCCAAGCAGGCTGCGCATGGCATGGTAACCGTCTTCCACCCGATAGCCGCAGTAGCACTTGTATTCGGGATGAATCGAAACACCCCTTTCCTCATGCGCTTTCCGGTAACCGTCAAGACGCCCCATCTGACGATCTTTCGCGGCCTCTTGCAGTATCATCCCGATGTGTTGATGGCCCAAATTGAGCAGGTGACTCGTGACCAAATAGCCCGCCTTCTCCAAATCGACGGCAACCAAATCGACGATGCCAGGCGTTTCGGGGCCGGCTCGAAAGACCATGGGAATCCGGTCCTCTCGCAGACGGTCGTAGATTTCATGGTTTTCCTTCAGCACGTTGGCCATCACGATCAGGCCGTCCACGCTCCCATCGACCGCAAGGTTCAGAAATTTTGCCTCACGTTGTGGCGCCCCTTCGGAGTGAAGGAACAAGCAGTCGTATCCGCGAGCCTGCGCCTCGGCCTCGATCGCAGCGCCGATGTCGCTGAAGATCGTGTTGCGGCTGTCGGGTATGATCACCCCAATCCGATCGGTTCTGCCGCGAACCAAATGGCGGGCGTGGGCATTGGGACGCCAACCCAGCTTCACCGCCGCCTCCTGGACGATTCGACGAGTTCCCGGGCGTACATGCGGCTCGTTGTTGACGACCCGCGTTGCCGTTCGAAGGGAGACATTCGCCTCTCGGGCTACGTCACGAATGGTTATTGCCATAATAATCTATGTGCTGTACTGGCGCGCGTACGCCCCGAGCGACGCGGAAGCGAAGGGCCCGCTTAAGTATATCATGACCTTCGATAGCCATACAATAGCCTGAGACAGAATCCCTCGGCGCGGGGTCCGCGTCCACTAGCGGAAAAACAAAACCGTGACACTTCTGTTTTTTGTGACAAAATCGCGAGATTACCACTTATTCTGTTGACAACGAGATTTGCTTGGCTTACGATAGCCAAAATCAGACTTGGCGTTCGTTGGACAAGACCATCGGCTCGTCCTCGCGGCTCGTCGGTTTCCGTTGCCTTCGTCACTTCGGTTGTGCGATCGTCGCGACTCGCACTGCCGACCCGCTCCTTGGGAGACTTCCGAATGTTCCGATTCTTTCTCCTCTCTCTCGTATTGCTGGTCTCTCTCGTGTTGCTGGCGACGCCGGCGACAGCCGAACAGAAAACGGACGAACCGGATAGGTTCGTCGTGCTATCGGAATTCCAGGTCTGGGCCGATGCCGCAACGCCCAAGGTCTACGATGAGTTCATGAAACTCTATCTGACCAAGGGGCGTTGCCACTCCTTCATGCTCTACCCGAAGTACGACTACTACGTGTGGGACGTCGACCGCATGAAGCATTGGGTGGACGAGGCGGTTGCACTGAAGGCGTTTAACGTGTTCTGTCTCGGCGATGACACGAAGACGGGCCAGGGACGGCTTTTCACGCCCGACGGCCTGAGCCCCGAACTCGCCGAAACCTACTTCCAGATTGTCGAATACGCGCACGAAAAGGGACTCATGGTGGCCGTCNNATTTCGTGACTTGGCTTCAAACCTGGATCGGAAAAGACGTTCCAAAACAGCGACGAGCCGATATCATCAAGCTAAGCATCGAGTGGTTCGGCGCGTTCGGCAATCCGCCGAACATGGCCCACGAGGTCGAAGCATTCTTCGCGGCCGCCAAGAAAGTCAATCCCGAGGTGCTTGTCTACATCGACTCGATCGGCGGCCAGTGGAAACAGCCCCAGCCGTTCCACCGCTGGCTGCTTACGGAGTACCCCGGCACGATCGTCAGCCACTACTTGAACGTCGACCAGGTGGATGCGTTTCGCGAGATGGGCGCGCGAAACATGATGGTCCAGATCAACCCGTGCGAAGCGGTTCTCGGCGGACCGTCGCACCTCTTCCTCTATTTCCACGAAACGGTCACGTTCCTGCAAACGGCCATGAAGAAGCGAGTGCCCTACGTATCGCTGGCCGGCGTGAATTATGCGTACAATCGGCGAGACTTCGACTTGTTTCTCGAAGTGATCCGCCCGCATTTGAAACTAGCATCGAACGTCCAGGAGTTGCGCGAAAGCACCGTGCCGGACGAGATTGCCAAGCCCGTCACGAAAGAGGAGGTCAAGAAACTACTGATAGAGCAACGCGAACAGAAGAAGAAGTGAAGCACGTGAACGTGGAGAAGAGAGCGATCGCGGTCACTTGTTTTCGATTTCACAAGGGAGATTCACCATGAGATGTAGTTCGATTGTGCTGCTTTTGGCCGCGTGCGCCGTCGGCGCGACGGCAACCTTCGCGGCGGCGTACACGCCGGCCGATCTGTACGTGCATTACACACTGGACGAGACCTCGGGCACGGTGTTCAACGACGCCGGGCCGAGC
>DOEZ01000680.1 GCA_003532715.1 Planctomycetaceae bacterium | reverse complement strand
TGACGTTGCCCACGACGGCGCCGCGACCCTGGAGCACCTGTTTGGCACCGGTGTCCGTGGTGCCGAGCGTGAACCCGCCGATCAGTCCGGAGACGTCGAACGTGCCGCCCCAAAGCGAAATCGAACTCGTGTTGGCCACGGAACCCCCGCCCGCCAGCGCGAGCGTGCCGTCGATCACAATCGTGTCGCCTGTGTAGTCGGCGACCGCATCGAGCACCACGGTGCCGGAACCGGTCTTCTCGAGCGTGAAGTGTCCCGTATAGTTTTTGGCGGTGGAGATCGGCCCCATGAAGTTGACCGTTGCCCCAGCCGCCGCATGGAGGCTCAGGGTCTTCGCCGCGGCGCCACCGTTGTCGCCGACAGAGATTCTGCCCATGAAATTGGAGGTTCCCACGCTAATCGAGCCGAGCGATGCGCGGCCGCTGCTTCCGACGGGAACCGTGATATCCCTCGCGATGGAAAGCGGCGAACTGGTCATCAGTGCAACATCCGCCGTTCCGCCGTGGTTTCCCAACAAGACGTAAGCTCCGGGTGCGGGTCGGCCCAGCGCGTTGGCGTGCCCCAATAGCAGCGTTCCTTCGGCGATGATCGTCCCGCCGATATAGGTATTGTCGCCGGTAAGCTCCAATGTGCCGTCGCCTGTTTTGAGCAGATCGTGGAGCATTCCCCGGTTTGCGGCTGAGTCACTGAAGATGATTCCCGAAATCCTTGCCGAATCGGTAGTCGAGCCAAGATTGTCAATCACGCGAATCTCGCGCGCGTTATAAGAGGCGGGCGAGAGCCCCAGACCGAAATTGTCCACCAGTTCCACTCTCGCGTTCGCGTTGCGTGAACCTAGAATCAACGAATACCCGGTCGGAATGAACGCGGGGTCTTCCCAAACGATATCGCTGGCTCCCAGGCCGTTTATATCCACAACGACATCGGCGCCAACGGCTGCAAAGCCGCCGCTGCCGCGGTCTTCATCAAGACTGCCGGGTGTGGGCAGGCCAACTATACCGCTCCAACTAACTCGCCCCGGCCCGCTAGGAAAGCCATAATCGAGGTGTCGGTTGAAAGTGCCTCCACCGGTGATTTCCAAAACGCCGCCGCGCAACTCCAGCGGCCCCGTACCAAGACCAATCCCCGGCGTGGCGCGCACGACACCCTCATTGATCGTCGTCGTACCGACATAGGTGTTCGTCCCTTCGAGGATCAGTGTTCCTTCACCTGACTTTACGACCGCGGCCGTTCCAGAAATCGGCACGGCAACACTGAGGTCGGCCTCTTGAACGTACAGATGTAGCTGTTCGCCCAAGGTTGTCAGTCCGCCCGTGCCGGTTCCGACGCTGCGGAGAGTGAAGTCATTTGGTCCCGCGAGCAAAAGGGCCGATGTACTGAGATTCGCGATTCCCGAGACATCGAGCGTTTGCCCGGCCGTTGGATTGATCTTCACGCTGCTAACGATCATGTCCGTCGAACCGCTGAGTACGTGTGTCGCGGTCAGCAGGGCATTGTCCGTTGCCGTGGCAGAGGCAAAGGGGACGGTGCTGGCCGCCTTGACGCCCGTGGCCATGTCATAAGTGGCGAAGTCCGATCCATTGACCGTTGCCCAGCCACTGCCCCCGGAGCCTTGGAAAAGACCGCTTGCCGACAACGCCGGCGACGATGACAGTAGGACCCGTGGAGCGTTGCCGGATGAGCCTAAGGTCAAAACGCCGCCACCTCCATCGGAAGCCGCGAAATCGATCGTCGCGCGTCCGCTGTTGCGCTGAATTCCGGCAAATGTCAGGACCGTCGATGCCGCACTGCCGGCAGAGTGCATAACTTGCACATTCAGAGCGCCCGAGCGGGGCGCGGACGGCGACGAGGTATTGGTGCCGAGTTGGATGGTCCCCAACGTCTCACTGCTTCCCGCGGCGTTGCCCTTCAGCAGGAAGTTTCCGCCTCCGCGAGGCTCGATCGAGGCGGCATTGTATATCCTGTTCGTCACGTTCGAGACAGAATTGTCCAGTGTCAGTGTTCCGCCGTTAAGGTTCAGACTGACCTCGTTGCCCGTCAGGGCGGCGCTACCCGCCAGCGTTAGACCCGCGCCCGAAAAGATTTTGATGTTTTCATTGATGTTCGTTGTGCCGCTAAGGGTCTGAGTGGCAATGCCGCGCACGGTCAGTTCGCCGTTCTTGCTGTTTGTCCCGACCACTCCACCGTTGGAGGTGGCGAGATTGCTTACCGTCCCGGAAAAATCGGCGTTTGTCAGGGCGAGAATCACAAGGTCGTGCCCGCTAGCGCCGATGGCCGGATCGGTAACGGTGGTTGCCGCTACAATCGTGCCCGCGCCTGGCGTCGCTGAAAACCATTCACCCGTCCGCAAGTCGGAGCCGGCGCCCGTGTCGGTGTCGCCGCTACCACCCAACGACAGCGTCGCGGAACCGGCCGTGGGGGCGAATGTGATCCGGTTGGAACGCAATGCCCGAGGTCCGGCGTCGTTGTTGTTGTTGAATCGAAAGGTACCGTTCTGCAACGTGATTCCGCCGGTGAACATGCTGACGGAAGAGTCCAACCGGAGAGTGCCGGCGCCCGACTTCACGAGCCTTCCAGTACCGCTGAGGATGCCCGTGATAGTTAACCCCGTGCTGGAGGTGTTTTGGATGTCAAACGTGCCACCATCGCTGTCAACCACGAAGTCGTGCGTTAACGCGGTCTTGATAGAACTGGAACCGGTCACCAGCAACGTGCCGCCGTCGAGAACCACCGACGACGAAACGTCCCCAAGGTGTTGTTCCTCGCTGGCTTGCACGGTTCCTTCCCGTACCGTTAGCCCCATGAAGCTGTTCGTGCCTGAAAGCACCAGTCTGCCGTCGCCCATTTTGATCAGATCGAGGCTGCCCGCGATGGGGGCCGAAATCGTCGTACCGTGGGCGGCGTTGGCCACGGACACTGCGCGGCTGCCCTCTCCCGAGCCGGCCAGCGTGATGGTGCTGCCTGCGAGCGTGTAGCCATTGACGTCAAACCGCATACTGCGGGCCATCACCGGCGCGGTGATGTTGATCGAGCCGCCGACGACGCCGAAAACTGCATCGTGCGGGGGAATGCCGGCATTGTAGGCTTGGTTCGCGGTGCCGTTCCACCAGTTCGAGGCGATTCCACTCCAGGTGCCGCTGCCTCCGGCCGGGTTGGGCAGCGCCGCGGCGTTGCCGTCCCATTGTAGCACGTCGGCCTGCAAGTCCTTCTCGAAGAGAGCCATAGTCAGTGCAATCGACCATGCGGCCAAGAACACCACCATGCGTTTTGCACTATTGCCACCCCGCGGATGATAGGTAACTGCGAACATGTCAGATACGCCTTTGCGTCGATCAGGGTGTCAATTCACACGAGGTAACGCGATTCGGCGTTTCCGTATGGCGGCCAGCGACAGCAACACGCTCAAGCCGAGCAAACCAATGGTTGAAGGTTCCGGTACCGAGGACGCTTCACCCATGTTGCTCTGGACCTCTTGAAGAACTTTCGCATGACGGAGCGTGATCCACTGCCGTATTTCGTTGAAGTGGCCGGCAACGTCTTCGGGCGTGCTGCCGATGCTGCCATTGGGATCCGCCAGCAGGGATGGCGTCAGCGCCGTTTCCAATTCGTCGAGGAACCCGTTGAGCGAGGCCACCGACAGGGGACCGTCGAGCAGATCGAGCATGATTTGGCTGTACTGGTCGTGGAAAACCGGATTGCCGAGGATATATACTTGGTAGGCGGAATTAGTGCCGTAGACAGTCGCGTTCAAATTCGAGAACACCGAGTCGAGGTCCCAGGGAAAATGAAGCCGCTTGCCGCCCGAGGTCCCGGCATCGAAATCGGCAAAGAAGAAGTTCTTGCCCTTGGTGAACAGTTCGTCTTGGTTGCCGGTAAAGGCATTGGCCGCGCCGACTATCAACATTTGGCGCATGTCGATGAGATTCTCGATCTGAGTTTCGTAGCCGGGAGGCGGATTCGCCGAACCGCTGAAGGGACTGTAGTTCAATGCGAGGTACGTGGGGCTGTCGCCGCTGCCGGCGACCAATTCGGGCGATCCCTGATCGCCCTGCTTGTAAAGCCATGAATGGTCCGGTACCCAAAGGTCGTGGTTGCGCAAGAAGGTCTTGTCCGGCTCTTCGACGTTGGTGTAAACGCCTTGGAGCTGACCGTTGACGGTAACGTTGACCCAGGAGGCCAAAGGAGGCGTATAACTGGCGTGCATAGTGACGGCTTGACGGTGCAGGTACCACGCGAGTCCCTCCTTGACTACGCCCGTATCGGCGCCATTCTCGAGGCTCAGCTTCTTCACCCCGTGCCATTGGAGATCGTCGAAATAATCGTTGATGTCGATCTTCAGGGACACCTTGCCACCAAAAGCCTCGGTCGGCTTGCGTTTGACGTCAACGATGATCTTGTTTTCGCCATCGGCCCAGAAGTACGCCGGTCTATGGATGCTGTACGTATTGTCGGCCCGAATTGTCTCCCAGTCGACTGGGTCCATTTCCAGGTTCAGATTCAGCACGTTGAGTGGATTGAACAAATCGGCGTAGTCGGGAACCTGTCCTTGAATGACACTGGATGCCGTGAGGGAGAAACACAAAACCAATGTTGTGATGACGATTTGATGGCGGCACACGTTCTTTCCATCCTTGATTGTTCGAGCTAGACGGACCAATTCGATGAGGCAACGTCGAACGCGACGGCGTGGTTATGCGAAACTGCGGCTCGGATTCGCGGTTCGGCGACGCCGCGTTTTGACAAGCTGGGAAACGCCGCAGTGTGAATGTCGCTCAGCTTATCATTTTTCCAAATACTGCCGTAAAATGCAAGCATTTCTTCAAGAAACCCGCGCGGGCACCCCATACCTGACCTGCAACCATCGCGGGGGCAGGACTTCTTACGTCCACCTTAACGCCAGAATCAAGGTTCTATCCGCCGAGCCACACACCCGCTTGATAGGTGACAATCGCGCTGACGTAGGCCAGCGTCGTCATATAGGCGAACGTGAACGCGGGCCAGCGCCAGGTGCCCGTCTCGCGGCGGATGACGACCAGTGTGGCGGCACACTGGGCACAGAGAGCATAGAAGACCATGATCGACAGCGCGACCGGCAGGTTGAACAGCGGCCGGTCGGTCTCGGCCCAAGTTGCGTCATGCAACCGATCGGCCAGTCCTTCGACGTCGTCCTCGGCCGCGCTGAAGATCACGCCGAGGGTGGCGACGACCGCCTCGCGAGCCGGAAAGCTCGCAATGACCGCCGCGCCGATTCGCCAGTCCCAGCCCAAAGGTCTCACGACGGGCTCGATGAAACGTCCCATCCGCCCCAACACGCTCTGACGTTGATAGGCCGCCTCGACATCGCGGTCCAATTGCGCCAGTTCGGCCTCGATCGCCGACCGCTCGGGTCCGTTGGCCGCAACTCGGTCGAGCGACGTCTCCAATGCGGCACGCCGCGGGGCGAACTCCTCGCCCACCTCGGCCGGCCGCGGATAGTAGACCGCCGCCCAAACCAGGATCGACACGACCAGGATCATCGTGCCGGCCGCCTTCA
>DOEZ01000144.1 GCA_003532715.1 Planctomycetaceae bacterium | reverse complement strand
GGTGCCGGGTGACGTCGGTTGCCGTGGCAACCGCCAGCAGCGTCAACAACAGGATCGTCGCAAGCATGGGCGCGCGGCCTATTGGGTCGCGCCGGAGCGCTCGGATTCCAGATCGGACATGCCCTGGTTGAAGAACGACTTCACCCGAGGCCAGCCGACCTTGATCAGGAAGATCAGGATGGGCAGGGCGATCGCGCCGATGATCAGGATCGTCTCCAAACTGACGGCGCCTTCCTCATCACGGTGGACTCGCCGCAACAGGCCCATCAACGAAGGCTTCTTCATAACACGACTCCTCGATTAGGCCCCTCTGAACACCAGTAACCAATCTTGCCGCGGCTCGTTCCATCGCGAACCACGCTATTCACATAAACGGCCACGCCAGCATCGCCGCGACCATTTCATACGCGAAGCGAATGATCCGCGGGCCGGCCCACATAACAAACGCGATCAACGGAAGCATCACCCCCAGAACCAACACGTAGTCTAGCGATGCAACGCCCGCTGGCCGGTTCCGCATGACAACATTCTCCCAACACTACTTATCCTTTCGACCACAACGGGGTCGAGTGTTTGACCAGTTCGTCCATGCCCTGCTGGAACGGATCAGCCGCGAAGGTCGGTCGCTGGCCGGTCGGCTCCAACTCGGCCAGAAGCCGCCCGTCGGGCGATTTTCCCACCAGCCGCGACACGAATAAATCACACGTGTCGTAGTGATTATCCTTTCCAAGGCCGCGCGCCTCGGTGATTCGCGTGATCTTTCTCGACCCGTCCTCACTAAAACGCGCAATCTGTACAATCAGGTTAATCGCCGAAGCCACCTGGGCACGCGCCACGTAGATCGGAATCTCGACGTCCGACATGAGCGACAGCGTTTCGAGCCGCACCAGCGCGTCCTGGGCGCTGTTGGCATGGACCGTCGAAAGGCTTCCCGCGTGTCCGCTGATCATCGACTGCACCAGGTCGAGCGCCTCGCCCGAGCGAACCTCGCCGACAATGATTCGGTCGGGCCGCATTCGCAGCGAGTTGACGAATAACTGCCGCACGTTCAGCGACCCCCGCCCGGCCTGGTCGCCGTGTTGTGCTTCCAGGTACAGGCAATGCCGCTGAATCAGCCGCAATTCCGACGTGTCCTCGATGACGATGATGCGTTCTTCTTCGGGAATCGCCCGGGTCATCGCGCCCAGCAGCGAGGTCTTGCCCGTGCCGGTGCCGCCCGAAATGAGGATGTTCTTGTGCAGTCGAACGCAGATTTCAAGGAATTCCTTGGCGGCCGCCGAAATGCTGCCGAAGCGGACGAAGTCGTCGAGCGTGAGCGTCTCGCGCGCGAACTTGCGGATCGTCAGGTACGTCCCGCGCCGAGCGCTTGGCGGAATGATGGCGTGAACGCGCGATCCGTCGGGCAGGCGCGCGTCGAGCACCGGCCGCTGTTCGTGAATCTCACGCCCGACCCACTGGGCAATGTTATGCACGGCCGAAAGCAGCGCGTCCTCGCTCGCGAAACGGCAGTCGGTGTGCTCCAGCTTCCCCTGACGTTCGATATAGATGTCGTCGAAGCCGTTCACCATGATCTCGGTGATCGAATCGTCGCGGAGCAGATCCACGATCGGTTCGAGGAAAAACTCGAGACTGGCTTCAAAAATCGCTTGACGTGACATGGTGCGTTTCAACGAGGAGGAGGGGGCTATAAGAACGCACGGCTAAAGCATGTTCCACCCTTCATCATGCTCCAGATGGGGAAAAAGTCAATAAGGGAGCGATCCAAAGCCACTCCAACATGGGGAATAGAACGCCACAGCGGGGTGGAATATAGGCGAGGTGCCGTCGAAACGCTCTTGACCTGCCAGCGGGGGATTGGTATTGAAATAACCCTCGTCGTGGGACGCTGTCTTCCCGCTTGCGCCCGTGCCGGCGTGAATCCGTCCGGAGCACTCGATCCAATGAGAGGTCGGCCGTGAAAGCCTCAACCACCGGGGTCCTGCTAACACTCGTTGCCGCATGGTTGTGCGCGGGGACGGCCTGGGCGCAGTACATCCACCAACCATCGCCCCCCGCGGCCGACACGATCCCTCCGCCGTCGGCGTGGTCCGGCAACACGGCGCCCAGCATTCTGCCGAACGCGCAGCCCGCGCAGTCTGTCATGGCCGGTTCGGCCCAACCGATGATCGGAAGCTCCGTGCCGCCCATGACCGGAAGCTCCTCGCAACCGATGATCGGCGGTTCGCCTCAACCGGTGATCGGCGGTTCGGTCCCGGGACCGGCGCCAACCTACGGCGGCACGGTCCTGCCTCCGCCCGGAACGTGGGACCCGTACGCGCCGCCCGGCGCGGGTCAGTCGCCGACCCTCTTGCCCAAAGACTACTACCCCACGCTGCCCGGTGCTCCAGACGAAAACCGGCTGCAACGCCTGCTCGACGAGATACGTCTCGACTACCATCTGTTCTCGTCGCGCGGCAGCAACGGTTTCGGAATCAACGATCTCGACTTGAGCGTGACGTTTGCGTTTCCGATGTTCCACAACACCGAAACGCCCCTGTTGATCACGCCCGGTTTCGCCTGCCACTGGTGGGAAGGCCCCGCGGGGGCGCCGCCGGGCAGCCTGTTCGCCGACCTGCCGCCTCGCGTCTACGACGCCTATCTCGGAGCCGCCTGGAACCCGCAAATCACGCCCGTCGTCGGCGGGGAACTCGCGTTTCGCGTGGGGGTTTACTCCGACTTCCATAAGGTAACCTCCGACAGCATACGCTACACGGGCCACGGTTTGCTCACTTTGGCGCTTTCTCCGTCGTTCAAGCTCAAGGGCGGCATCGTGTACTACGACCGGGTTCGCATCAAAATGCTCCCGGCCGCCGGCGTGATCTGGACGCCGAAC
>DOEZ01000294.1 GCA_003532715.1 Planctomycetaceae bacterium | reverse complement strand
CCTCTCGCTTGCGCCTCGGGTTGGTATCCGTTTGAGAACAATCCGGGCTGGTAAGAACGCACCTTTTTCCTAAGGAGATTGAGCGATGGTCAAGACTGCCAGTACGATGTTGCCGCTGGGCACGAAAGCCCCCGATTTTTCCTTGCCCGACGCAAACGGCCGAGTTTTTTCGTTGGACGATTTTTGCGACGCTCCGGGGTTGATGATCGTTTTCATGTGCAACCATTGCCCCTACGTGAAGCACGTGGCCGAACCGTTGGCCGAGCTGGCCCGGGAATACCGGCAACGCGGCGTGGCGGTGGTGGGGATCAACTCGAACGACTTCAAGAGCTATCCCGAGGATTCGCCGGCCGCCATGCTCGAAGAGATCGCCGTTCGGGGCTACGACTTTCCCTATCTCTTGGACGAGACGCAGGAAGTGGCCAAGGCGTATCGGGCGGCATGCACGCCCGACTTCTACGTGTTCGACGGCGAGCAACGACTGGTCTATCGCGGTCAAATGGACGGCAGTCGGCCGGGTAACGACGTGTCGGCGACGGGCAAGGATCTCCGGGCGGCACTGGACGCCGTGCTCGAAGGCCGACCCGTCGCGCTCGAGCAACGTCCGAGCCTGGGGTGCAACATCAAGTGGAGGCCGGGCAACGAGCCTGAGTATTTTGTCTGAGCGTGGCAGGATGGATTAGCTCCCGTTGCGGGAGGCGGCGTTCGAGGAGACAGGTAGGGGGGCGATTGCCGCGAGTTTTTCCGTAGAATTCGTGGTTTTTCGACAAGGCTCGCTGCAATCGCCCCACCGTACCGTTCTCTCCGCAACAGAAACGGGTTGGGTCGGCTGCGACGATTGAAAAACGGCCGTGGGACAATTGCGTATTTGAGCCTCAATCGATCTGGGTGCCGGGCCCACCGTCGGGGGAGATGGCCGGCCATTCGAGCGAGAACGTCGTTCCCACGTCGGCAGCCGACGCGACATGAATCTCGCCGCCGTGTTCGGCGAGGATTTTCTGACTGACGGGCAATCCCAACCCGGTGCCACGAGCCCCCTTCGAGGAAACAAAGGGACTGAACAGGTTTTTCATGACGTCGGGTGGAATTCCCGGGCCGTTGTCGCGAACCACGACGCGCAGCAGATCGGTCGAATCCTCCCACTCGCCGACCACCTCGACCCGCGGCCGCGACTCCCGTCGTTTCGAGGGTCCCTCGTCCGCCTTTGCTTCCTCGGGCTCACCGAGCGACTCGGCCGCCGCGTCCAGCGCGTTGGTGACCACGTTCAAGACGGCCCGGTGGATCATTTCGGGGTCGAAGACGAACTGCTCCATTCGCGGCGATGGAGTCCAAGAAAGCTCCACGCCGAGTTCCTCGGCGCGAGCCTGCATCAGTTCGATAACCTCGCCTACAACCTGGTTCAGGTCGGCTGGAATCCGTTCGGGCCGGCGTTCCTTGCTGAAGGTGAGCATGTCCATCACGAGCGACGAAATCTTGTTTTGATTTCGCTCGACGATCTTCCAGCCGCGTTGCACGACCGACGGATCCTGGTCGGAGAGGCCCATCTCGATCAGATAGCTTCCACCGCGGATGCCTTGCAGGATGTTCTTGATGTGGTGCGACAGTGCGGCGACCGTCTGGCCGATGGCGGCCAATCGTTCGGCCTGGACCATGGCCGAATAGTAGCGGGTGTCCTCGACGGCCAACGCGGCCTGGTGGGCGATGGCGATCATGAGCTTGAGATGGTCGTCCTTGAAGTGGTTCGCTCCCCCGGCGAGCAGGACCTCTTGCGGCGACATCGACGTGTCGATATAGATCACGCCGACGACGTCGTAGCGGCCCTGCATGGGCACGCAGATGGCTTCGCGAACGCCGGCCTGAAGGATGCTGGCGGCCGCCGACCAACGATCGTCCTGTTGGGCGTCGCTGGTCCGCACGCCTTCCTTGCGCTCGAGCACGTAGTCGAGAATGGTCTTGCTGATCGAGATGCGAGCATCGACCGGTTTCCGACCACCCGCGCCCATTGCGCGCGTTCGCTTCGCCTTCGGTTCGAGCCTGCCGTTCTCGGGATCGATCAACATGATGCAGCCGCGATCGGCCTCGACCCACTCGAAGATCAAGTCCATGATTCGCTGTAACAATTGATCGATGTCCAGTGTGTGGCTCACCGCCAGCGCCGTGCGGTACATAACCTGAAGATTGCCGCGTGCCCGCGCGAACCAGGAATCGCGCGGCAACTCGGCGTCGAAATCGAAAACGCGACTGCCGTCGCGTTGGCTCATCGACTGAACGATGCGCGACTGATCGGCGCTTGGTTCGGCGCCGATATCGACGGCCTGGGTCAGATCCTCGGCCGACTCGTCGGAGGGCCCGGTGAAGAGCAGAAGCGTCCGGCCGACTTGAATTTGATCGCCGCTGGCCAGATCGCATTGATCCACTCGGCGGCCGTTGACGTGCGTGCCGTTCGAGCTGCCGTTGTCGTTCAAGACGAAGCGACCGTTCGCGAGGCGAATGTCGGCATGACGGCGCGAAACTTCCGTGTCGTGCAGTTGAACGTCGCTCGTCGAGTCGCGGCCGATGCGGACGCGGTCGGACAACTCGAATCGCGAGCCCTGATCGTTTCCACGAATGACAAACAATGAGGCCACGGTTACGGCTCCGGAATCGCGGTCCAACCCGGATTCTTCACGACAGATCGACAAGCAACTCTTCGATTTTACGGACCAGCGGCCCATAGTCATAGGGCTTGCGGACGAATTCGCCCGAGGAACCGGCCGCTCCGGCTTGCCGGACCGTTCCCAGCAGGACCATCGCCGTCTCGTGGTTTGGCGACGAAGGCGATTGAATGCCTGCGGGGTCCGCCTGATCCAGTTCGAGATCCAGAACAATCAGGTCGGGGTGCAACTGACCGGCTAGCTCGACGCCGTCGCGAAACCGCCGGGCATAGTAGGTTTGCACGCCACGCCGAGCCAAGGCCGTTTCGAGGACCTCGTGCGTCTCCTCCGACCCGTCGACCACCAGAACACATTGGTTTTCTGACACGCTCGTCTCTCCTTGCCAAGTCCGCCGAGCTTCCCTGATCGGCGGTATTCGTCCGAGCGGCGACCGCTGAACCGTTACGTTGTTCTCGGGCGAAGGGCCGAAGAATAGCGAGATTCGGCGGTCGTGTCAAAGCGGCTTGCTCGAAAGAATCGAACCAATCGCCGGTCAAGCGAGCTAAGTGCTTTGCTGTGAAAGGTTTAGTGTTCCGTCGGCTTTGCCGATTATCTGGTCTTTACGCGAAACTCGCTTCCGGGCAGAATACCGCCTCCGTGGGCGACGTTTCCGATTGCGTGGTTTCTCCGGCAAGGAGGAAGGGAGACATCGCCTCGGCCGAAGTTGATTGTTCCTGGCGGCTGTCCGCCAAAACCCAGTACAAGTCGGCACGGCGTGCTTGCCTTGCAAGAGGCAGCGGGTCAAGGAAGACCGACTGAAACAGCAAGGAGTGCTGAACGTGACCAGATTCTCACTTTGTGCCGCTGCGTCGGCCGTTGTCTTGAGCGTTTCGCTTGTCTGTCCGGCTCCCGCTCAGCAGGGCGGCGCGACCGCTTATCAGCCGGGCATGCCCGCGGGTGGCCCGCCCGCCGTCGCCGCGCCGCGTGCGGCCTCGCCGATCGGTTTGATCGACATCCAGACTGTTTTCAAGAGTCTCAGTCGGTTCAAGGCGGCCCAGGAGCAAGTGGTTGCCGACATGCAGCAATTCGAAACTTGGGCGAAAGGCGAGCAGGACGCGCTCCGGAATCTTGCGAACAAGATGCGCGAGTTCAAACCGGGCACGTCGGAGTTCAAGGACGCCGAGAAGGAAATCGTCAAGCGAGAGTACAATCTGAAGATCGAGGTTGAATTGAAGAGAAAAGACTTCCGGCAGCGCCAGGGCATGATCTATTTTGCCGCGTACCGCGAGGTCCAGCAAGAAGTCCAGTCGATCG
>DOEZ01000162.1 GCA_003532715.1 Planctomycetaceae bacterium | reverse complement strand
CGGGTCGCTTGGGCAGCGAAATGTGGCGATTGGCAGGACGCGGGCCGTCGCGTTGGCCGGGTCGGTAATTGGCAATTCGAAATGGAGGAGCGTTTCCTGGACGGCATGTTGCTCCATGTAGGGGAGGATCGCCGCGCTCCAAGCCCAACCCGGCTCGCCGAACCAATGGGGCTCGCCCGTGGCGCGATTGAACCCCATCCAACCGGCCGGAAGCTGGCGGAAAGCATCGTGATAGAGATGCAGCCCCAGTCCGATCTGTTTCATGTTGTTGGAGCACGAAATGCGACGCGCCGCCTCGCGCGCCGCCTGAACGGCCGGCAGCAGCAGTGCGATCAGAATGCCGATAATGGCGATCACCACGAGCAACTCCACCAAGGTGAATCCGGACGTTGCTGCTGGAGAATATCGTTTTTGCGTGAACATAATTGGTTCCTTTCTTGAGCCAGATAGACCCGCGCCGTGCAGGGAGACACGCGGGGCGTGAAACACGCCGGGCAAGCGCAAGACGTAACCGCCGCCGCTCCGACGCGCATCAGCTCGGGCGGGGCTGTTTCGATCAATGCAACAAAGCGGATTTCACGCAGAGAAAGGAGGGGCCCGGGGTTGTTGGGGCTCGGCCGTCGCCTGGATGGCAACGGGGCAACCGGCGCGAACGGCCGGTTCGCACACGGGCAAGCTGGTCGGCACGTGCCCAAACGCGGGCAGAGTGCCGTGATGCGAGTAGAAGTCGCAGATGGGACAGAAGCGCGAGCCTTGCGAGTCGGCCGAAAGCGCCAGGCGAGGCGAGTCGTCGACGCCCGGGCTGGTCGCATGGCACGCATGATCGCAGGCGAGATCGCGGGCGCGCTCGTCGCCGCGCTCGGGCGCATGATTGCGGGCCGAGGCATGGCAAGGCGTCCTGGCCGAGGTCGAGCAACAGGCACAGTCACGGCCACCCAGGCCGTGGTTGTGGAACTGGTGGCCGAAGCTCACCACCGCCACATAGGCAACCGTGAGAAGCAGGGCCGTCAGATTGCGCCAGACTCGTGTCACGAGGCCAAACCCGATGAAGTGTCAAGAGAAAACGACCGACCTTTATGATACGGACGTCGGTTCGGCGTGGCAAGCGTTTTCGATTCGGCGGGGAATTGCCCCGCGGCGTTCAGGGAAGATCTTCCCGGCCGGAAGTTGCCGTCAGCGGGACGCCTCGCGGCGGCAACCGTCCGAGGTGGATGCCGCGCAGGTTGGCGGGAACTTGTTTCCCCGACATGCGACCAGACCCCTGGTATCCTAGTCAACCGGGGCCGAGAAGGCCGCAGAAGCACTGGAACTACTTCGATAATTCAGGCTCCATTGTAGTCCGCGGTGAAATCGATATACTTTGGTGGCTCTCGGATGCAGCAGATGCATAGTACCCCGTGGTGTAATTGGCAACACAGCGGATTTTGGTTCCGCTATTCTAGGTTCGAGTCCTAGCGGGGTAGTTTGGTAGATTTGCATTTATCTTGTTGCCGGCAAAGGCTTTACGCGATTTTCGCCGTTTTCTGGCCGACGCGAATCGGGTTGACGCCGATAGAATCCGTGCGGCGGATGCGAGAAGTCGGTGGAGTTCGGCGGTGGCACCAGCTCCTCTATTCCCCCCGCCTGGTGGTCTGTACCTAGACCGGGCGTGTTCTTGGATCTCGGTCCGCGGGCGTTGCGGTTCTCTCGTTCCACCGGATTGCGCTTTCCGAGCCTTCCGGGGGTCAATTGACCCCGATAGCCCTTATTGGTACTATATGGGATTCACTGTCCTGAACGGTCCAGGCCGGTGGCGTGTTGATTGTTTTGACCGAATTCGCGTCCAACGCCGGACGCCCAAGCGGAGTCCCGCTATCAGGTGGGCCTCGCGAGGGACTCAGCCGGTGTGCCTTTCGAAGGAGTATTTGTTTTGGCTACGGTATTGGTGAGGGAGTTGATCGAGGCGGGGGTTCATTTCGGCCATCGTGCGAGCCGCTGGAACCCCAAAATGCGGCCTTATATCTACGGCCGCCGCAATCTGATTCACATTATCGACGTCCGCGAGACGGTTCGCGGGCTGCTTCGCGGCCGGAAGTACCTGCAGCAGGTGGCCGGCGGCGGAAGTCTTGTCCTTTTCGTGGGAACGAAGCGTCAGGCGTCGGAGTCGATCCAGCGCGAGGCGGAACGTTGCGGGATGCCCTATGTCAGCGACCGCTGGCTCGGCGGCACGTTGACCAACTTCCGGACCATTCGAAAGCGATTGAGCCGTTTGGAAGAACTCGAAGCGCTTCGGGCGAGCGAGGAGTGGGGCACATACTCGAAGAAGATGCAGTCGGCACTGACTCGCGAGTTCCGCAAGGTGTTCCGGAACCTCAACGGCATCCGCTCGATGAACCGGCTGCCCGAGTGCCTCGTCGTCGTCGATCCTCGCAAGGAGAAGAACGCCATTCGCGAGGCGCAGAAACTGGGAATTACGACGGTTTCGTTGATCGACACCGACAGCGATCCCGACGAGGTCGATCTGCCGATCCCCGGCAACGACGACAGCATTCGCTCGATCGAATTGATCGTGAAGCTGTTGGCCGACGCGGTATTGGCGGGTAAGGGGTCGGTCGGCGGCCTGAAGGACCAGCGATCCGCGACGGTGACGGTCGCCGCGAACGACGA
>DOEZ01000327.1 GCA_003532715.1 Planctomycetaceae bacterium | reverse complement strand
ACCGCGCTACCTCTCGACTCTACCCGGAGTGCGCCACTGCTTGCGGAATAGCCGGTCATCGTTGAATTTGCGGCTCTCATTGCTTGCCGGAAAGGTCAGCGGTCCGTGAAAGCCGCAAGCAGTGCCGCCGGGATCGAAGAACGGACTTTCCAGCGGCAAGCAGTGGCACATTTCGGTGAACAATTCGGGCTACCGCTCGTCCATGCCGTCGATGTACTCGCGCAGTCGCTGCAATTCGTCTTTCACCGAGCGGAGCTTGAGCATGTTCTCGACCCGCTTGAGCAATTCGATTTTGTTGACCGGTTTGCTCAGAAAGTCGTCGCAGCCGGCGTTGACGGCACGCTCGATGTCGCCCAGTTCGTTGAGCGCGGTGACCATCAGCACCATGATGTCGCGCGTGGCCGGATCGTCCTTGACCGCTCGGCAGACCTCGAATCCGCTCAGCTTGGGCATCATGATGTCCAAGAGAATCAGGTCCGGCTGAAACTCGGCCACCTTGTCGAGCGTGTCGCGGCCGTCGACGGCAATGGCGATCTCGCAAGGCAGGTCGGTCAGATAGGCTTCGAGCAATTCGACGTTGGTCGGGTTATCGTCGGCAATCAGGATCTTGCTGGCTGACATCGCGTGGGTCCTTATCGCGGTGGGGTGCGTTGCGACGCACCTTGAACTGGGATGCTCGGTGTTTCTGGTGCGTCCAGACGCACGCTACGGTCTTGATGCGTTGCGGCGCATCATCATCGTCTATCGGTCGGCCGGGACGGGGAACTGTTCGCACATCTCCGACACGCCCGCGCGAATCTTCGCGATGAGCGACTCGTCCTCGGGCGACTTGAGCACGTCGACGATCCACTGGCCGATCAGGCGCATCTCGTCGGTTCCCATGCCTCGCGTGGTCAGGGCGGGTGTTCCGATGCGTATGCCTGACGGATCCATCGGCTTGCGCTGGTCGAAGGGGATCATGTTCTTGTTGACCGTGATGCCGCACCGTTCGAGAACTGTTTCGGCCGTTCGGCCGGTCGAGCCCAGCGCGGTGACGTCGGCCAGCAACAAGTGGTTGTCGGTGCCGCCGCTGACCAGGGTGATGCCGCCGGCCACGAGCACTTCGCCCAGGGCCTTCGCATTGTCGAGAACCTGTTGGGCGTACTTTTTGAACTCGGGTCGCAGGCATTCGCCGAAGCAAATGGCCTTGGCCGCGACGACGTGCATCAGCGGGCCGCCCTGGGTGCCGGGGAAAATGGCCCGATCGATCGCCTTGGCGTGTTCCTCTTTGCAGAGGATCAGGCCCGACCGCGGGCCGCGAAGCGTCTTGTGCGTCGTGGTGGTCACGTAGTCGGCCACGGGCACCGGGTCGTCGTGCAGCTTGGCGGCGACCAGCCCGGCGTAATGGGCCATGTCGACCATGAGCCGCGCCCCGCACGACCGGGCGATTTCGGCGAACTTGCCGTGGGGAATCTCGCGCGGATAGGCGCTCGCGCCGGCGACGATCAGCTTGGGGTTATGTTCCTTGGCCAATTTGGCCAATTTGTCGAAGTCAATTCGATGGGTTTCGGGGTGAACGCCGTAGCCGATGAAGTTGAACAGCTTGCCCGAAATGTTGATCTTCAGCCCGTGGGTCAGGTGTCCGCCATGGGCCAGGTCGAGGCCGAGGACCGTGTCGCCCGGATCGAGAAACGAGAGATAGACGCCGGCGTTGGCCTGCGAGCCGCTATGGGGCTGGACATTGGCGTGTTCGGCCCCGAAGAGCCGTTTGGCCCGGTCGATGGCCAGCGTCTCGGCCTTGTCGACGAACTCACACCCGCCGTAATAGCGTTTGGCCGGATAGCCCTCGGCGTATTTGTTGGTCAGCACGCTGCCCATGGCCTGCATGATGGCCGGGCTGGTGTAGTTCTCGCTGGCGATCATTTCGAGCCCGTCGCGCTGCCGCTCCATCTCGCTTTCGATGGCGGCCCAGACTTCCGGGTCTTGTGTTTGGATGTAGTTCATGGCGGTTTCCGATGGGTTCATGGGCAAGATGGATCACGCACCCCCTACTAGGGTGTTGTTCCGTACGAAACGGAGTCCGTCATTCTTAGCGAAGAGCCGGGCTTCGTCAATCGGCGTGGGAAACGGGAATTCAAGCCGGCGTCCCGGTCGCGCCGACCGAATCACCATCAAGAAAAGACCTTTTGCAGCTCGTGGTCGCGAAAGGCTTTGGAAGTGGAGGATAACGGACTTGAACCGATGACCTTCCGGCTGCCAGCCACACTGGGGGTCCGCCAAGATCCGTCCCTACACAACCGACATCGGGCCACAGAAGCCTTGAGAAACAGGCATTCAAGCAATTTCCGGGGCACGACACGGCGGACGTTGGTGCATGGGGCTATTTTAGCGGCAAGTCAATCTGGTTGGCTCTATCGGGCTCCACCACTACCTCGATGCCGGATGTCTCGAAATGGCTGTACTTCTCGGGAATCAACCAATCGACTTCGGGCACGTTGACGTTGGCGCCCTCGCCGTCAGGGAGACGCTGGCCGCGGAGCCGGGCGATCATTTGCACCTGGACCGCGTATCGGCCGGGAAGGATCTCAAGCTGGTAGCGGCCGTTCGCATCGATCGGGGAGCCTTTGAATCGCGCGCCCTCGTCCCGCGGCATGAACATGACCGAGCCGAGCGGCAGAGGTTTTCCTTGGTAAGTGACCGTGCCGGTGACCTGGAACGACTCGGGGGCGGGCTCCGCGCATCCCAGAAGCAAGGGCAGCAATAGGGGAAGGAGAATCGCGCAGCGTTTCATGGGTCGTCCCTGTTCATTCTTGCAGGAGGAAGGATCACGTGGCCGCAATGGACAGAAGTCCCCGAAAAACTCGCTCTCACTAACGCTTTCTCGCATGGAGAGAGCGGAGTCCACGTCACTGCGTGTACTCACTCGAATCGATCAATTCGCCGCCGTCGATGCTTCCCAGCGCCTGATACACGGTCATGCTGATTGTCTCACTGAGAANNCGGCGAAGCAGAACTGCGCTCCACCCGGGTGCTTGCTGCCGAAGTAGAGATCGTTATAGTAAATCGACACGGCGGACGAAGGGCAAGGTTCCCCGGAAGTGGAGTAGCAGAACTCACCGAGAGTGGAATTGATGGGGTACTTGATGTTCTTCGCGGGCAAGACACAGGCGATGCCTCCATTGTCGTAGCCACCCAAGATCCAACCACGGAGTCGCACATCGCGCTCGCCGACCGCCAGGGTCGAGGAGGTGCCATCGGTGATATCTTCCAGGACCGCGCCCTTATTGGGGACGAAAACGCCGTCCGTGCTGTAGTCGCCGCAGTGCGGGTTTCGGTCGACAAAGTGTTTTACACCGTTCGCGATCAACCCAGGCCCCATGACGCCGTTGTAGTTGGTGCCCGCCCAGAACTGACCGGCGGAGTTCTGATTAAAACCGTCAAAGCATTCATCACCGCTGGGGCACTCGAAGACACCGACATGCTCGAGGCCGAGGATATTGTTCACCCCACCCACATCGCTCGTGTCGTCAAGTCCCAGTATCTGTTCGAAGTAGGGGAGCAGAATCGCGTGTAGTCCGATACTGCGGTTGGAATTACTGGTGCCGAACAAGGTGGCTGGTGGGAATTGGCTCATCGCCGCGTTGTAGTTATGCATGGCGAGCCCCCACTGTTTGAGGTTATTGCTGCACTGAATCCGGCGAGCCGCCTCCCTTGCGGCCTGGACGGCCGGGAGAAGCAGCGCGATAAGGACGCCAATGATGGCAATTACGACCAGCAGTTCGACGAGCGTAAAACCGCCTCGTACGTCGCTCACTTTCTCACGTGCAATCATCGTCAGTCTCCATTTGCCGATTCACATGCCCTCGGTTACCGAGGGCTCCTTGCGTGGCTGTCCACGCCGCAGCCGCCACGACGCCACCTCGTTTTCGCGAGGAGGCATCGCGGACCGGCGACGGCAACGCACATCCCCATTCACATGATTGCCTGGCTGGCATCTTCTATCCACGGCGACGCGAAACGGCCATGGTGAACAACACGGCAAACAAGAGGCCGAGCACCCCGGGTTCGGGTACCGCGGTTTCCGTCGCCT
>DOEZ01000259.1 GCA_003532715.1 Planctomycetaceae bacterium | reverse complement strand
ATGGCTTGGCCGGATATTCCTGGCGGTACCGGGCGTGGAAGTAGAGCGTATCCTCGGGCAGCGAGTCGAGTTTCAACCAATCGCACTGAAAGTAGACGCTCATCCGCACGCCGCTCTGGTTCTGAACTTCGACGCGACAGCTCTTCTTGAACGGCATCCGCCAATAGCAGTTCAATGCCCGGCCGTAGGAACTGACCTCGATCGGTTTGGTCTTCACGTTGGCTCGCATGCCGTTTCCGGCGGCGAAGAAGTCGCCAATCGGCGTTTCGACCGAGGGAACGTCGGAACCATCGTAGAAGACGCGCAACACGAGCTTGCGCGGGTAGCGGCGGTCGCTCGACGCGACCGTGAACCACATGTGCCGAATCTCGCCCGGCCCTTCCAGATCAGCCACGACCAGCGATTGGCCCGGCTGAGGATGGTGGCAATCGCGGTTCGACTCGGGGTCGAACTCGCCGCTGGAGGCGCGCATCGGACGACCGGCGATCGGCTGGGTCAACTCGCCCAACTGGTCGGCGCGGCAGGTCACGGCCGGCGACTCGGGCCACGGCACTGCGGCGGAAACAACGACGGAAAATGCAAGAATCGACAAGAGGAAACGACCACGGTTCATGATTCTGGTCTCCAAGGAGGGTTGCGGCGACAAGCGACCGTCGCCTCGCTGATCGTTACGGCGTTTCGTGGCTTCAGAAGCTACCCGGGCGGACGCCCGGCCGCTCGCGCGAGGTCGCGACCTGCGCGACAACCGTCCGCGAGCAGAAGTGTCCTCCGGACAAGGGTGGCGGGATTGGGGAGCTTATCGGGCCGAAGTCGCGAAACTCCCAATACCACCAGCTTATCAGCGGGACTATTGCGATGCAACTCGCTTCGCTGGTTCGAGAAAAACGGCCGAATTCACGTGTCACGCAAGTAGTTGGCGGGTAGCGACTTACGTGCCTTGCCGCTTGGGCAGCGTCAAGGTGAAGATTGTTTCACTGCCCGGTGAACTGGCCACGTCGATCGAGCCGTGGTGGTTCGTGACGATGATCCGCCAGCATTTCGACAGGCCCATGCCCAGCCCGCGTCCGGCTTGGCGGGCCGAAAAGTAGGGGTCGAACAGGTGACGTCGCGCCTCGGGCGCGATGCCCGGGCCGTTGTCAACCAAGCGAAGGATCGCGTTGTCGCCTGACTCGTTCGCGTCGATCTCGATGCGGCCGTCGTGGCCGATCGCCTCGAGCGAGTTGCGGCACATGGCCCGAAGCGCCACGTGGAGCTGTGTCGGGTCGGCCTCGATCGTAATGGGACCGTCGTCTCCGACGCGGGAGAGCGTGACGGCCTGTTCGGTCATGTCCGGCCGCAGAGCGTCGACCACCTGGTCGATCAGGCCGATCAGCTCGACCTGCTCGAACTTGGGCTTCGGCGGTCGGGCGAAGAGCATCATGTCGGCAATCATCTCGTAAACCCGCTTCGCCTGAGTGTTCATCAGGGCGAAGGTCCGACGTCGTTCGGGATCGGTCTCCTCGCGCAACAGCAATTGGGCGCGTCCGGCGATGACGGCCAGGGGGTTGTTGATCTCGTGCCCCGCGCCGGCGGCGAATTCGGCCATCGCTTCGAGCTTTTCGGCTTCGAGCGTTTCGTGGAACTTCGTTTCGAGCGTCTTCAGCCGGGCGAACCGTTCGACCAGCCGGCCCAGGGGAATGGCCACAATCGGGTCGGACTGGGCCCAGCCTTCCATGGTGGCGTCTCCCAACCAGTGACTTCGTTGGAGGATGTCGTCGGATGCCGACTTCTCCAGGTCCGCGTCAAGCCGTTGGATCGCCGACGCCACGCGAGGATCGACCGTCGAGTCGGCCAGCCAGGAAGGCAACAAGGCGTCGAACCGGCTCACCGAATCGTCGGTCACATCACCGGAAAGCCGAAGCCAAACAGCCGGCTCATGGAGAAGACCGGCCAGATAGGCCTCGTCGGCCGCTTGACGACCTTCGCGGACGGCCAGCGAGCTTGCCATCTCGGCCCGAGCGACCGACACGCGAACTCGCTCGGCGAATTGGCGAGTCCGTGCTTCGTCCGCCGGCGCGTCGTCGGGCCAATCCTCCGGTTCCGCGAGTCTTGCAAACAGCCACGCGGCTAACGCCGCCGGATCGCGCGGTTCGGTGCCGTCTTGTTTCGCGCGACAGACGGCCCAAAGGGCCAACGGGGGATCGACGCGCAGGATCCGGGCTAACACGTCGCTCGCTTCGCGCGGGTCGGCAAGGCACATGACGCGCGCCAACGCGACAGCCGAGCGGTCGGACACGGGAAGCCGCCAGCAGTTCGCTTCAACGATAAAAAGCGGCAACCATTGCATGGGCGGCGCACCAAGAACGCCGGAAGAACTGTAGGGTGCGTCTGAACGCACCACGAACCAGGCGTTCGGTCGTGCCTGATGCGTCCAGACGCACCCTGTCTACGGATGATGGCGGTCGGTGCGTCGAGACGCACCTTACGTATTGAATGATGGATTCGGGATCAGGCGGCCGAAATGGCTTCGATGTCCAACAACTGGCACATCCGGTCGATCAGCTTTTCAACCTCGAACGGCTTGTGCATGAAGTCGTCGGCACCGGCGGCCTCCAACTCCCCGACCTTGTCTTCCTCGACCATGCCCGAAATGCAGATGATCCGCACATCGTCCATCGATTTGTCGCTCCGAACCCGCTGGCAGACTTCCTTGCCGTTGATGTCGGGGAGCATGATGTCAAGCACGATGAGGTCGGGCCGGTATTCCTTCACCACCATGCCGGCGTCGAAGCCGTTGTTGGCGACGCGGACCTCGAAACGCCCGTCGCGCTCGAGAACGTCGGAGATCAGCTCGACCAATTCCTCGTCGTCGTCGACGATCAGGACCTTCCGCTTGCCACTCTCCAGGGCGTCGGTCGGAATGCCGTTATCGCGCATGAAGGCAAAGAGTTGTTCGCGCGGGATGCGTCGGAACCGGCTGCCGGGCACTCGAAAACCCTTGAGCTGGCCAGAATCGAAGCAGCGAATGATCGTTTGTTGGCTCACCTTGCAGATTTTGGCGGCCTCGCCAGTTGTGAATACGGTTTTTGTAGCCATGGATTCTTAACCGTCCCTCCTTCTAGCCGATTTCCGGCTAGTCTCGGCGAAACCCGGGCAACAGGCTTCCTGTGACGCCAAGGTTTCTAGTCTTCCGTGTGAACAGCGAGACAATCTAGCCCTGTGTTCGCGGATCGCCGCAAACCCTTATTTTTCGGTGCTTTATGCAGACAGTAATCCCATCCGGACCTGCCGACTTTACCGAATCTGCCAGCAGGGGTCAATTATAGCTATCTTCCCGTTGGTGTCAATATGGCTATTTATTTTTCAAGCCTTTTCAAGACAACGGGTTACGTCAAATCGCACCCGGCCGGATTCCTGATTTCTTGGATCATATTCCCCCAATTCGTCGTAGAAAGACATCCGACCCTACAAAACAGCCTTTTTACGCAATTGCCCGATAGTTCCGATTTACCCGCGCGGCTGCAGCACAAGGAAGGGACAGGTAGCCCGGATTATTCACTAGCCCATACTAGCCCGACGCGTAAGCGAGGGACCTGAAACGGTTTATCCTCGCTTGCGCTTCGGGCTAGTGTTTCGCGCGCCGCGCCGACATTACAGGCTCGTGAACAACCCGATATGTGGTGGGGCGATTGCAGCACGTTGTTGTGCGGAATTCATACCGTTCCGACGCTGCAATCGCCCCATCTACTTCAGATACACCATCAAAACGGCCACGTCGGCCGGCGTGATCCCGCTGATCCGGCTCGCCTGGGCCAGATCGCGGGGGCGTATACTCGCGAGCTTCTCGCGAGCCTCCATCCGAAGATGCTCGACGTCGGCGTAGTCGAACGCCTCGGGGATTCGCCGAGCCGCGAGCCGCTCTTGCCGGGCGACGTCGATGTCCTGCCGAGCCACATAGCCCGCGTATTTCACGTCGTAGGTCACCTGCCGGCGCACCTCGGCCGGCACGTCGGCCAACTCGGGCCGCCGTGCCGCGATCTGGTCCCACGTTGTTTCGGGCCGGCGGAGCCGCTTGGCCATCGAACCTTCGTGATCGTGCGTCGATTCGAGAAGCCGGACGGTCTCGGCAATGCGGCGTTCCTTCTCCTCGACGCGAGCCAGTCGGGCGTCGTCGGCCAGCCCCAGCCGGTGGGCCAACGGTGTCAGTCGCCGGTCGGCGTTGTCC
>DOEZ01000293.1:5183-8304 GCA_003532715.1 Planctomycetaceae bacterium | reverse complement strand
CTCTGGGCACCGACGTGGCTCGTGTCGGCGAAATGCGCGCGGGATACGGCTACAATGGAATCCCCGATCCCAATCGCGCCATCGCCGCGCCGGCCGATTCGGGAGTTTGGAAGATCAACCTCGACACGGGCGAAACGCAATTGCTCTTTTCGCTTGCCGACATCGCCCGCGAGTTTCCACTGAAAAATCCTGACAAGGCGAAGCACTACATTAACCATATCCAATGGAGTCCCGACGGCGCTCGCTTTCTCTTCCTCAATCGCGGGTCCGGCGTCGGAACTCGCATGTTCACCGCGGCGGCCGATGGAACGGATCGGCGGTTGGTTCACCTGGGGTCGTCTCACTACACCTGGCGCGATCCCAAAACCATCCTCATCTGGGCGGACAACTATGTCCTGGTCAACGACGACGGCTCGCTGAAAAGCGAAGTCCTATGGAGCGCTCCAAACGGCCACGAATCGTATTTGCCCGGCAACGAGTGGATTATTACCGACACCTATCCGATCGGACCGAATCGCGAGCAGTGCGTCTATCTCTACCACGTTCCCACCGCGAACATGGTTCCAGTCGGTTTCTTCCCCGTGCCCAAGGGATATGATGGCGAGTGGCGTTGTGACACGCATCCGCGACTGAGTCGCGACGGAACCAAGGTGTGCATCGATTCGACGCATGAAGGCAACGGGCGTCAACTCTACTTGATCGACATCAAGGACATTCTCCGGAAGCCTCGCGAAGCTCGGCCAAACGCCCGGATCGAGGCCGAGTCGGCGGAGCCGACCACCGGTCTCTCGGTCGACCGGCGCAAGGCGGCGGTGACCTCGGGTGGCGCGGTTCTGGGAGTCCATTGCGATAGCCAACCCCACGTCACCGGCCGTTGGACCTTCAGGACTCGAGACAATCTTCCAAAGGCCGACCTGCTCGTCCGTTTCGCGGGATTGAAACAGAGCCGATTTGCCGTGTCGGTCGACCATCGACCTCTCGGTCAGTTCGGCTTGCCCGAAGGGGGCGGTTGGGGATCGCGCGACGAAGAGTGGCAAATTGGCCGAGTTCCCTTGGCGGCGAACTTGCCACGAGGTGAACACCTCCTGGAAATCGTCGCCTTGGACGGCGCCGAGCCTGTGAATCTGGACTGGCTCGAGTTTGTCGCGGCCGACGTGAATCCGATCAAGACGCTCGAATTCGTGAGGAACGACTCGCAGCCGATAACGCAACCGATCGATCTTCCCGAATGGTCGCCGCCGGCCCAATCGGGCTCGAGCGAGTCATTTGTTCTCGATCCGGAGAAGAACACCATGCTGATCTGGGGGCGTGGACGAGGACGACCGACGCACTATTTCCAGGAATTTTTGCCGGGTTTGTTCGAGCGAACTCTGGAGCTGGATCAGCTCGACTTGGACGAGGGAACACTCGAATGGGTCTTCACCGGCGACGACGGCGGAGTAACCGTCACGCTGGCGGATTCGCACCTGGTCGTTACCGAGAGGATCCATGGCGCCCCCGGCCTCGGTGACATCGAAGGGGCGAAACAGACACGACACGTGGAGTATGTCACCCATGCCCATCATTTTCGGTTGAAAGGGCGGCCTCAGGCTGTCTCCGTTGCGATGGATCACCGCTTGCAGTGGCGCGTTGCCGTCAACGGCAAGGAAGTGCTCGCCAAGACCTTCGAAATCGATCTGACACGACACCAACTCGCATTGACGGCCGCAAAGGGAAGGGTTGCGGGAAGGTGCTTGACGCCGACGACCATCTCGCGTGACGTGACGGTCGATCCGACCGGCAGGCACCAGACGATCGTCGGGTTCGGCGGCATTACGACACCGACGGCCTACGTGCAACTGAGTCCCGAGGGGAAACGTCGTTGGTGGGAACTGGTGGTCGAAAACAATCTTCTCATCCAGCGCGAATACCCGATTGGCACGCAACTCAACCGCCAGGCCGACAACTGGGAACGACTGGCCGACGCCACGCCGCATTATTATGGCGACAATTTTCCCAACGGCGAGATCTGCAATTTCGACTACAATCGGACGATTCGCGGCCTTGGCGGCCAAGTCTGGTTCGAGTTCTGGGTACTGCCCCCTTGGGCGAGGCGGGAATGGCGCGCACCCGACGGCCGTTCGCACCGAAACGCCGTTGATGTCGACCGATACGTCGAAGCCATGTTGGCCTACTGCCGCGCATCACAAGAACGTGCCGGGGCGCCGCCCGACGTGGTGGGCATCCAGAATGAGACGCAACAGCCAATTCCTCTTTGGTACGAGATGACCCTGGCTCTGCGAAAAGGGCTCGACGAGGCGGGATTCGACGAGGTTCGCATTCACATGAGCGACGCCAGCAACCTGCGAAGAGGCATCGCCTGGCTAGCCGACCTGCGGCGTTCGCCCGAGGCCTGGGCCAAGACCGACTACGTTGCCGCCCACATGTATGACTACCAGGACTACTTCACCGATCCGGACGCTTTCGATCCTCGTCTGACTGAGTGGAACGAATTGGCCGACGGAAAGCCGTTCCTGTCGACGGAGCTTTGCGTGAATTCGCGCGATTATCAGTGGAAGAGTTATCGATTGGCTCTATCGATGGGTCAGCTCTACCACAAGAACCTGGTCCTTGCCGATGCCGCGGCTCTTTGCTACTGCTGGGGCCTTTTGAACGTGGTGCAACCGCCCTACGGCTGGACCCGCAGCCTGTTCGTGCCCGACGCGGCCAATGGTTTTCTCCCGAAGCCTTCGAGCCATCAGCTTCGCGTGTTCGCGGCTTTCAGCCGGCGTTTGCCGGCCGGCATGGTTCGCGTTGATGCCGATAGCGGCGATCCGGACGTATTGGCGTCGGCCTATGTCGGGCCCGCGGGCGAGAAGACGTTGATCCTGCTAAATCGCTCGACCTCGCCGCGCGAAATCCGCGTCCAGTGGCCCGGCGCCGAGTTCACCGAAGCCGAACTCGTCGATCCGTACCATGCCAACCATCGGTTGCCCGCGGCAAGGCTCGTTTCTCCCGTCTCGCATACCGTTCCTCCGGGCGGCATTGTGACGCTTACGAATCTTCCACGGAAGGAGCTTCCCGCGGATTTCGTGATTTTCGGTGACGCGGCAGCGCGGTAGTCGGTCTCGCGGACAGGATG
>DOEZ01000293.1:0-5175 GCA_003532715.1 Planctomycetaceae bacterium | reverse complement strand
CCTGTATCGTAGAATCAGTTCCAACGCCGTTCCCTCCCGAAAGCCTGGAGCACCGTTCCATGCGCGGCAGCCGAGTCGGCCCCCTCGTGGTCATTGGACTGATTGCTTTCTCTCTCGTGGGCGTCTTCTCAAACAGACCGACGGCCGCACAGGCTATTCTCGATCTGGCGACGGCTCGACCGCAAATCTACACCGCCCTGGAGAATCTCCGCGTGAGCGGGGCCGGCTACGGACAGTATGCCATGAGCGTCGGCGGCACAACGCCAGGCTACTACGGTTCGCTCGACGCGGCGTTGATGCGCACCATCATGGGCGAGGATCTAATGACGTCGATCACCGAACAGCAACGAACCGAGTGGATCGACCATCTGCACACGTTCGCGTTGCCCGACGGAGGCTACACCGACACCAACGGGCATCACGTTTTGCACGCCAATGGGATGACGGTTGGAGGGCTTGGCGTGCTCGGCGGCCGCCAGAAGTATCCGGCCAGTCCCCTCTATCGTCCGTTCGACGAGCCGAACGAAGTAGCCGATTACCTCGTCTCGCAGATTAACTGGACCAACTCTTGGGGCGAATCGCACAAGTTCTGGGGCGGATTCCACATTTTCAGTCAGAGTAGCGTCGCCACATCCGAATGGAAAGCGGCCGTTTTCGATTGGCTGGATGCGAACGTCGATCCGACAACCGGCTGGTGGCGTGTTGGGCAGCAACCATCGTCCAGTGCGCAGGGACTTGGCGGCGGCGCGCATATCTGGCCCATGTATGAGCACGAGGGCCACGAATTCCCCTATCCCGAAAGGGTCATCGACCGCATTCTCTCGATGCAGGCCGTGGACGGCAGTTACGCGGCGATGGGCAACTACTTGAACCTCGACGCGCTTTACGGGCTGAAGTACATGCGGTCCTTGACGCCCGCGTACCGCGCGGCCGACATCGATCTGGCGGTCCAAAAACACGGCGCATGGCTGGCGGGCCAGTTGAACGGTTACTTGGCCGCGAATCCCGGCGCGCACGCGCTGCTGGCCGTGGTGGGCGACCTTGGCCTGATGAATCAGCTTGCTCCGGCACTGTATCCCGATTCGACCGGCGCGACGTGGTCCGATATCTTCACCGACCCGAAATTCTATCAAACCGCCGCGGTCGAGGTGTTTGCCCAGGAACCTGGACCGCCGATCGGCGCCGATCGGCCATCGCCCTATGCGTACACCGTCCTGGCCGACTCACCGGTCGGCTACTGGCGCCTGGGTGAAACCGAACCCGGTAGTGTCGGCGAAGCGCGAGGCATCTTGCCGCTGCGAGGATTGCACATCGGATTGGGCGACGCTTCCGGACCGGGCAACGTTGCCCAGCCGGGCCCTCGTCCGGCCGACGGCTTCCCGGGGATGTCTGCCGACAACCGGGCCGTCCATCTGTCCGGACAGTACGACCATGTCTCGGTTTACGACGCGCCCGAGTTGGATATCACAGGCGAATTGACGCTCGAAGCCTGGATCCGCCTCGACCAAATCCCGGCAGGCAACGTCGGAATCGTGGCCAAGTACAACGGCTCGGGAAATCAGCGGTCGTTCGACCTCTATGTCGACGGGCAAACGGATGACGGCACGCTGGGGCTGATCATTTCGCCCGACGGCACCTTCACCAACGCCGCCACGTTGCGTAACGCCATGGCGCTTCCGCTGGACACTTGGTTGCACGTCGCCGGCACCTACTCGCCTGGCGAATCCATGCGTCTGTTTATCAACGGCCAGCAGGTTGCCCAGCGGGTTGCCGGCGTGCCCGAAGCCATCTACAGTTCTTCCGCCGACCTCTGGATCGGCTGCAACTACGCGCTGACGCCGAGTTCGCATTTCGCGGGACTCATCGACGAGGTGGCTGTTTACGATCGCGTGCTCTCGCACGATGAGATTTGGACTCATTACCTGGCCGCATTTGCCCTTCCGGGCGATGCGGACCTCAACGGGCGGGTGGACCACGAAGACGCTGCGATCCTGGCGGACCATTGGGGCTCATCCGGCGCGGATTGGTCGCGTGGAGACTTCAACGGCGATGAAATGGTCAATGCGCTCGACGCTTCGATTCTGGCGGCCCATTGGAGCCCTAATGCGAGCAGCGAATCGTATCCCGTTCCCGAGCCGGGTGTTTTGGCCCTGCTACTCGCGGGACTGCTTGGTCTTCTGGGTAAGACACGACTACGTCGTGCATGACAACCGCCTACACGGTTACGTCCACCTACTGCCTTGCTGAGCAGCATCAGATTGACATCGGGCGAGCCACTGCCCAACAACGTTCCGTCAAGCAGTGGGATTCCAGCAAATGGGTGGCGCGGATTCAACGGCCTGGAGACCTCCGGGAGGCTCGCTGGTGGCGGCTATCGCGGTGTGGCGATGCGCGAGGTCGCGTCGATACCTCTTCGTGATCCCCGGAGATCGCCTGTGATCCTGCTCTATCAATGGGCGACAGCCTCGAACTGAAGAGGGGACAAGGCGACGCCATTAGCCACAGATTTCCCAGACTCACTCAGCCAGACACCTTCGCCCAACAAAAACATGCACATATTCGCCGCTTTCATCGAAAACGTGGACAAACTATTGACAAACGCAAACTGAAGTGGCACAATGCGACCCGCGTTGCGATTTCTTCGAACACGGAGACGTCAATTCGCATTGGCAATCAGGGGAATCGGGGCCTCTTCATGGGGGCGATTTCTCTAGCGGCAGTTGGTTACATTTCTTCTTTCCAGTCGTTTTGACTCCGGGCGGCTCCTCGTCGTTCCGGTTGGGTTCGCTGTCTGTTCGCATGTGGCTCCGGGTGCTTCGGGCGTCACAAGACATCGAATCGACGGAGGAGGAATCGGATTGCGAGGCATGGTTCGCGCGCTGTTGCGTGTGAACCGAGGCGATATGTGAACCAAGGCAATATGTGAACCGAGGCAATAACGGCCGACTGGGCTTGCCGCGGTTTGGGGACCATCGGGTGCTCGCTTTTCCGGGCAAGTGCTCGGTTGTAGGCATGCATTGGAGCGACGAGTCTTCCGGAATCAGCTTCAGGCCTCCGCCGGGCTGACGGGATTCGTTTCCTCGCTGCGTCAGTGAAAATAGGGCTTGGGCATGGCGGGTGTCGCAAAGGAACGTCTAATCGGCTCGTCGCTCGGACCACCGAGGGACGCTTCCTGGTCGCGCCCCGACTGGCTTCTCTTCCTTCCCGCCACAAACTCGCCCGCCGCCGTCTCGCGTCTCTCAATAATCCTCGTGCGCGTTGTGCAGCTCAATCCTTGAAGAACAAGGGCTTCCGTCATGAATAAGTCTCGATGGTCATCGTGGATGAAGTCGCTTTCGCGGTTCGTCGGAGTCGGCCAGAACAAATCTTGGCGAGGCAAATGTCCTCTGCTTCGAACTCGCAACCCGCAGTTGGAACCGCTCGAACAGCGGCAGATGCTGACCATCCTCTATTGGGATCCCATTCCGGGCGGCGGCGTGGGAGGCGACGGGACATGGAGCACGGATTCCATGTTGCTCAACTGGAACACCAATTCCGACGGAAGCGGGTCGCGCGTCGCCTGGATCGAGGGTGCCGACGCCGTCTTCGCGGGCAGCGCGGGCACGGTCGCTATCTCGGGGACGGTCAGCGCGAACTCGATCCAGTTCAACGCCACGGCATACTCGGTCGAGTCGGGAATGCTTTCGTTGCCCGTCGCGAATACGGAGATTCTCATCCAAAGCGGCGTGACGGCCACCATCAGTTCCACGATCGACGGAACCGGCGGAATGGCCAAGACGGGTACGGGCGTCTTGAACCTCACCGGCAGCTCCGCGAATACCTATGGCGGCTCGACCAGCATCAGTGCCGGCAGTCTCTGGCTGGAAAAAGCGTCGGGCGCGGCAGCCATTCCGGGCGACATTCATTTCAACGGAACACTCAATGCGTATGTCTACCTGGGCGCCTCAGAACAAATCGCCGATTTGGCCGTTCTCTACTTCAACAACACGTCGAATTACGGCCGCTTCTGGCTCCATGGACACACCGAGACGGTGGCCGGCATCAATACGTCCAATGGCCGCGGCGTGATTCAGAACGTTCAATCGGAATCGGGAGCGGACGACGACGGAACTTTGATCGTCAACAATACGGTCGATTGTTTCTATGCGGGCTACCTGCGCGACAAAGGGTCCGGCGACAGCACGGGGACCGTCTCGCTGGTGAAACAGGGCACCGGTGAACTAACCTTGTCGGGCGAGAACATCTATTACACGGGCGGAACGAACGTCAGCCAGGGAACGCTCGTCCTGCAAGATACGACCAACTCCACGTTCCTCACGAAGAACATCGCCGTCAACAGAACGCCCGAAGTCAACGCAACGCTCGAATTCGCCACGGTCAATGCGTCGCCCATATTCAACGGCCAACTCAGCGGCAACGGCACGGTCGTCAAAAGCGGGTCCCGCTACTTGGCCTTCGGCGGCAACAATAGCAGCTTCACGGGCGAGATTCATGTCAACACAGGGCGCCTGCGCGACGTCTCGGGCCCGACGAATTTCGGCAGCCCGTCGATGATCCGGGTCAACGACGGCGGACAGATATACGCCTATAATGCAGCGATGTACGACTTCCCGTTCCGGCTGCAACCGTCCTGATAAATTGATCGAAGTCTCTCACTGGGATGGGAGTGACTGTTTCATTGTCTGGCCCTTACCCAAGTCCATCTTTGTGACGGATCGCGTGTGCCAGATCGTGCGAGAGAATCGGTTGCGAGGGGCCGTATTCACTGAGCCCGCGAACTTGCGATTTTCAGGTTCCGGCTACTTAGTTTCTGTTGCGGAAGCGATTTCGCGTCGGTTCGACGCGGTTGGGCTTGATAAAAAATGACGCATCCTTATCCTCATGGTATTCAACCACCCGGAGGACCAGAGATGCGTCGAAAGAGCGAAGCCGTGCTGAGTTTTGAGTCCAATGACGACGGATTGCCCAAGGTCGTACGTGACTATCGTGAACGATACCGCGTCATCAGTCAAGTCCTCGACGGCAATCCCGAAATCCTTTCGGCAATCCATCGGGATCTCCTGAAGCTCTCCGAAGGCGACTCCCGGGGCCGCGAAGGCGACTACACCTCGGAAAACATCTTCCGGGCCCTGATCATCCAGCACCTCGAAGGGCTCCCCTTCCGCGAAACGGTCA
>DOEZ01000023.1 GCA_003532715.1 Planctomycetaceae bacterium | reverse complement strand
GGGTACTCGAACCGCCGGAGCGCATGGGTCTTCTGGTCGATCCAGAACACGCTGCGGCCGTCGGGCCGCGTTATCGCGATGCGATGGCAGTCGTACACGTCGATCTTGGCCGGTTCCAACAGCAGTGGCGGCTCGGCATTGAACAACAGGGTCTTCAGCGAATCGTCGGCGAGCAAGAGAACGACCTGAATGGGGAGCCAAGTGTACGTTTGCGTGGGACCGTCGGCCAGCGCGTTGGCCAAAACGACGTCGCCCAGCAGCGTGTCGATGCCGAGGATCGGCGGCGCCGGCTGTTCGAGCACCACGCCCGGCAACATGGCCGAGAAACCGCGCAGTGTTTTCCCGTCGCAAATCAGGTTACCCTCGTTGCAGTGCAGCCGCATCTGGTTGGGACGCACCATCGCGGCGATGGCGTGTTGCTCCATCTCGCGAGGTTGTCCTTCCGCTTCGAGCGTCATGCGAATGCGTCCCGCGTCGGAGTACGTCGGGGCGTACTTGTAGACCCGCGCCATTTCCTGAAGGATTTGCTCGGGCGAGATTCCGGTCTCGGCGGTCGCCGTCGGGGGCGTCTTCGCGGACGGATCCGTTTTGGACGCAGGCTGTCGGGCGTCGTCGGGATTCGAGGCTGTTTGCTTTGCATCCGGCTTCGGCTCGCCGGCCGGCCGTTCGGTCTTGCCGCATCCCACGACGACGGCAAGCCCCACGACGAGCAGTAGGAGCGTTTGGTGACAAGGTTCGCGTCGTTTCATAACCGTTTCCTTCCGGTTTGGAGGTTGGCCAAAAGTTTTTGTGATCCCATACTAGCCCGAAGCGCAAGCGTGGAGCGTGAAACGCCTTATCCTCGCTCGCGCGTCGGGCCGTGTTTCGCACACAGCGCCGAAATTGCGGGCTTGTGAATTGTCCGGGCTGGGGACGGCCCCAATTATTCGCGATTGGCTCTTCCGCGTAAACCTCGGCTTCTTGACCAAGGGCGGATTGTGCTGGTAAGATTGACAGGATACGCGGTTCACTGAATCTATCCACTTGTGTCAAATCGGTATTTCTTCTCCATGGCTCCCATTTTGAGATACGGCGCTGATTCGTCACTGATACTCGATTCGTGCGAGGATGCGCTATTGGGGCAATGTGGAGTGCCGGATGTTGCGCCCGTTGCCGACATTCGGGCCGAATTGCGTCGGGCGTTGGCCGCGCCGTTGGGCTACCCCCCTTTTTCGGCCGTGATCACGCCCGGCGACCGAGTCGTGCTGACCTTGGCCGACGACGTACCCGGTTTGCCCGACCTTGTTGCCGCAATCATCGAGAGCCTGGTGGAGGGCCGCGTGGACCCCGAAGCGATTACCGTCCTGCGATCGTCTCGGGCCGTTAACCAGGATCCGTGCCGCGCGTTGCCCAAGACGCTTCGCTCCCAGGTCGTGTCGCTGTGCCACACGGGCGAGGAACCCGACCGACTTGCCTATCTGGCGGCAACCGAGGACGGACACGCCGTTATGCTTCATCGCGCGATCGTCGATGCCGACCTGGTGATTCCGATCGGTTGTTTTCGCGGCAGCGCGGCCGCCGGCTACCACGGACTTCACACGCCGATCTACCCGGCCTTTTCCAACGACGAAACACTTCGCCGTTTTCGCTCGACGGCCACGCTCGACGCGCGCGGGCGTCATCGCAAGCGGTTGACGCAGGAGGCGGATGAAGTCGGCTGGCTTCTTGGCATCGCGTTCACGATCCAGGTGATGCCCGCGTCCGGCGATAGAGTTCACGAGATATTGGCGGGCGATGTGGATGCGGTGGGACACCGCGGGATGAGGCTTTTTTCGGAACTTTGGCATCAGCGAACGGCTCGCCCGGCCGGGCTGGTCCTGGCGGCGTTGGAGGGAAACTCGGCCCACCAGACTTGGGAGAATTTGGGCCGCGCCCTCGAAGCGGCGACGCCGCTGGTCGAAGAGGGAGGCGCGCTGGCCCTATGCACCGAGTTGGCCGAGTTGCCCGGCGTGGCCGTCCAATGCCTCAAAAAGGCCCGATCGCGCGACGAAGCCGTTGGGCGGATTCAGCGAGACGAAGCCTACGACGCCGTAACGGCCCTCCAATTGGCCCGGGCGTTGGATCATTGCAGCATTTATTTGTTGAGCAAGCTCGAGAACTCGCTGGTCGAGGACCTGGAGATGACGCCCGTCGACGAGGCGAGCGATCTTGCGAGGTTGGCCGGACGGTTCGAGTCCGTTCTCTTGCTGGGCAATGCCTCGTACACCCGCGTGACCGTCGAGTCGGACGACGAGGCGTGAAACTTCCGGGGGAAGGTTGATCTTCATGACCGATCGCACACGCATCATCGCCGACAACGTGGCTCGAATTCGCCAGCGCATCGGTGCGGCGGCCGCTCGGTCGGGACGCCCGGCCGAGGCCGTCAAACTGGTCGCCGTCACCAAGTACGTCGGCCCGGAAGAAGTCCGTCCGCTGGTTGCCGCCGGTTGCACGACGCTCGGCGAAAGCCGCCCCCAACAACTCGCGGTCAAGGCCGAGGCGCTTGCCGATTCGCCCATCGAGTGGCACCTGATCGGACACTTGCAACGCAACAAGGCTCGCCTCGTGGCGCCGTTGGTCGCCATGATCGAATCGATCGATAGCCAACGGCTTCTGGCGGCCGTCGATCAGGCGGCTGCCGACGTCGGGCGTCGCGTCCCCGCATTGCTGGAAGTCAACATCTCGGGCGAGAGCGCGAAGCACGGCTTCACCCCAAGCGAGGTCGCCCCCCTGGTTGCCGTGCTCGATCAGTACGCGCACGTCGAGATTCGCGGGCTGATGGCCATGGCGTCGCTGGGAGCCGGCGCGGAACAAACAAGGGCCGAGTTCGCCGCGCTCCGAACACTCCGCGACGAGGTGCAGGCCGATTGCCCCGAGGGAGTGAATCTGGCCGAATTGTCGATGGGCATGAGCGGCGACTTCGAGATCGCCATTGAAGAAGGGGCGACGATCGTCCGCATCGGCTCGGCCTTGTTTGAAGGAGTGGAGCCATGATCCGGTTCGAACCGCACGCCGACGGCACGGTCCTGCCCGTCCGAGCCCACGCCGGGTCGAAGCACAACGAAATCCGCGAGCCCCAGGACGGTTCGCTGCGAGTCTGCATCACCCAAGCGCCGGAGAAGGGGAAGGCCAACAAGGCCATCATCGAACTGTTGAGCAAAGGGCTGTCGCTGCGAAAATCCCAAATCGAGTTGATTTCGGGTGAAACGTCGCGACAGAAGCGATTCTTGATCCGTGATACGACTTTGCCCGAATTGGCGGCCAAGGTCCAAGCGGTTCTGGATGCGGCGGCGGAATGACTTGGAGGGGGGAGAATCCGGCCAAATCCCCTCCACTGTAGGGCTACCCCCTCTAGCTCGCGATTGGTGCTTTCTTGCGGCCCTCGGCAATCGCGGCTAGAATGAAGATGGAATCGGCATTCAGCGGAACGAGAGAACTAAGGAGTCGGGCAATGGATCCGTGGGTCATCGTCGCAATTGCGCTGGCGGTTCTTCTGGGCACCGTCTTCTTCCTCTGGCGATTCGTCCGACGCGGTACCAGCGCGCTGCACCGCGCCGCGGCCAAGGGAAACATCTCGAGGCTCGAACAGCTTCTCTTGGCCAACCCCGAATCCGTGGACCAACTCGACTTGGCGGGTCTTACCCCACTGCAATACGCCGCGACGTGGGGGCAAGTCGAGGCCGCGCGGCTTTTACTCGCAAGAGGCGCCGGCCTGACGTCGGCCAACGGCTGGACGCCGCTACACTACGCCGCCGCCGAAGGGCATGAAGCGGTCGCACGACTTCTGATCGACCATGGGGCCGACGTAAACGCCCCCGCCGCGTCGGACGATTCAACGCCGTTGCACGGCGCGATTATCAAGCGACGTACCGACGTGGCTCGCGTGTTGCTCGAGAACGGCGCCTCGCCCGAGGCACGGACCAAGTCGAACTGGACGCCGTGCCATTTCGCGGCCAGCAATGGAGACGAGGCTTCCATGGCCGTTCTGCTTGACTACGAGGCGGATTGGACGGCCGTCAATTCGGGCGCGCAGAATCCACTTGAAGTGGCCCTGGCCAACGGCCATCGCAAAATCGTCGAAATGGTCCAGAAGCGGCAAAGCCCTCCGACTTCCTGAACCAGTAGGGTGGGTCGAGCTCCGCGA
>DOEZ01000346.1 GCA_003532715.1 Planctomycetaceae bacterium | reverse complement strand
AACCGGCACGCGCGCCTTTGTCAACCATCGAAATCATAAAATCGCGAACCACTCCCGACGACTCGCCGACCACGCGCCGTCAAGTCGTTGAACGACAATGATTTGAGAAGACGCGAGAATATGCGAAATTTTTTTGAAAAACGAGAGAGAATTTTCCGCGCGAAGGCGGCGTCGCGCGTGATTCTCGTTCGCTCAAGCCGCGTGGCCGTTCGGAGAAGACCCCGAATCCGGAGACCGGGGCCAAGCAGCAAACATGAGACCATCAGCCGTCTTGCGGGGTGGTCTTGATGGAAATTGGCACCACTTGTTGAACTGGGCAGTTCGTGTGCAGACGAAGAATCAAAGGTTTGGTGAGAGGACCGGAACCCGGGCGCAGAATAATCGGCAACGCGATGCGGCCGCCGGGGGGTATCGCCTCGTGGGGGACGCGCGCATGGCAGGCCGGATCCGTGGAGATAGCGTAGAGAACCTTGACAGGAACCTTGCCGTCGTTTACAAAATCGACAGTATGTTCGTATTGCTCGCCGGGCGCGACCTTGTCGAAGGAGACGGCCGACGGCACGACGTGAAGGGGAAGACCTATTCGCGCACGGAGGCAGAACTTGTGATGGGGAGCTTTCTCGTCCTCGGTGAAAACGACGATCCGCTTGGAGTAGTCTTGCGGTGTGTCGGGAGCTTTGAATTCGACCGTGATTTGGGCGGTTTTTCCGGCGAGAATTTTTTGGGGAGGATCGACGCACTTCATGCAATCGCACTCGGAACGCGTGGACTTGATCTTCCAGTCGTGATCCGAGGGGTTTTTGAGAACGAAGACGACGCGGTGAAGGGACTTGGGTTCGATGAATTCGAGGTCGTGCTCGACGCCCGAGGCGAGAATCGACTTGAGCGTCTTGGAAGATGGTTTNNGACGCGTCCGGCGCGCTTTGGTCTTCATTGGATTTTTTCGGCCCGAGTGAGGGAGAAACGCCGGCAGCAGCCGAGGAGACGTCGCCTTGAACAATGGTTTTGGTGACGATGCCGCTGTCGAGGCAGAGAACGGTTGGACTGGGAATGAACCATTGATGGGTGTTTGGCAGACGGCTTCGAAGGGTGTTCGGCGGATAGTCTTCCACGGAGGCGGAGACGGAAATAATCGCGGGTTTTGAATCGGAGGCGTGCTGAAGGACGGATTTCGGCCAGTCGGCNNGGTACAGGTGGCATGATGAAGCAAAACAACCCATTTGTCGCGGGCAAGCCGGTCATCGACGCCCGGAAGTCCGAGCAGCGGGCACGGCTTGCCGAGCCAATCGCTTGGTTCGAGAAAGACCTCTCGGGCATCACCGAGGACGCGTCCGTCGTGAGCGAGACGGGCGGGTTCATACCGGACCATGAACCAGAGGGCGGCGGACGCGACGACTCCGCCGACGAGCATTGCTCCGCATGCCCACTTGAGCGAAACGCGCCGACGCGGAATCGCGGGCGGCGAAACGGCCACCATGCACGCGACGACGAGGAGGTCCATGGTCACGGTGATTCGCGGATCGACATGAAAGCCTCCGAAGCAGCCGCACGATTCGGCGCCCTGGATGGCGAGATAGCCGGACACAACGGAAAAAAGGCCGAACGTGGCCAATGCGGCGAGTCGCGCGAGTCGGGGGAACAGGCCCGAGAACAACCAAAGGCCCAGCCACCATTCATATTGAACGGCGAAGACGGCAAACCACTTGCTGCCTTCAATCGGCTCGGTGGCGACCTGGTATCCTTTTGTTGCGGCGCCGAACCAGAGAATGGCTCCCGCGAGACATCGCACGAGGTCATATTTGTTGGGCGATTTGCCAAACAGCGTCCGGTGGAGTGCGTTCGATGTCATGCGTGGGTTTGCTCGCTTGAGTTGTGAGGGATCGGCAACGTGACGATGTTCTTCCTTTGTGTCCCGTTCAGTGAGCTTAGTGTAGCGTAAGGCAAAAAAAAACCAAGACTTTTTCCCGGATTCGAGGCCGGTAGAAGGCACGTTTCTCATGGCGGTGTTTTCGTACAAGGCGACGGATACGCGCCGTCGCGCGATCGAGGGGACGGTCGCGGCCGACTCGCCTCATCAGGCGCGCGAGCAACTGCGAGCTCAGGGGTTGAGAATATTGAGGATAGAGTCGCACAAGGGATCGAAACGTCGACCGGCATGGTTGCGACCGCGTGCTGGCCGCTATTCGGTTCGGGTGACAGGGTTGATGCGCGAGTTGGCGACACTTCTCAGCGCCGGCATTCCCTTGCTGGAGGCATTGGGGAGCGTCGTGGGCCAGCAGAAAGGAAAGGTTCGAGCGGCACTTGTGTTATTGCAGGAACGGGTCGCGGGCGGGGCAAGTCTGGCGGAGGCCATGGCCGATCAGCCGGACATGTTTGAGGAGTTGTGCGTTCACATGGTCGAGGTTGGCGAGAATTCGGGCACATTGGAGGCGGTTCTCGGCCAGTGGGCGGATTTTCGAGAGCGATCGTTNNAGCGTGATGACGGCGCTGCTTTATCCGGCCTTCGTCTTCGTGGTGGGGACCGTGGTGGCGGTGTTCCTCATGACCGTCATTCTCCCGATGCTGTTGGAGAGTCTGGTGGAGGCGGGCAAGGCGCTCCCCTGGCCGACGCGCGTGGCAAAATCGGTCAGCGACGTTCTTGTGTCGCAGGGATGGCTGGTCTTTGCGTTGACCGTGGCGGTGGTGGCGGGCGTGCTGTACGGCCTTCGAACTCGGCGGGGAAAACGTTGGTGGCACATCGCGCTGCTGCATCTTCCGTTGATGGGCGTTCTGGCAAGCAAGCAGGCGATTTCGAGAATCGCGTTCTTGACGGCAACACTAACGAAGAGCGGAATTCCGTTCTTGCAGGCGGTCGAGATCACCTCGCGTTCGACCACGAACATCGTGTTCGGAGAGGCCCTTGAGGACGTTGCGAGATCGATTCGCGCGGGCCGCGAGATCGGTCCCTCGCTGGAACAGTCCGGTGTGTTCCCCCCGTCGGTTGTGCAGATTTTCTCGGTGGGGCAGGAGTCGGGGCAGTTGGACGAAATGCTCCAGCGACTGGCCAATGACTATGAGAGTCAGGTGGCGCGCGTGTCGGAGCGGCTCACGGCTCTTCTGGAGCCCGTGATGATTCTCGTCCTCGCCGTGTTTGTCGGCTTGATCCTTTTTGCCACGGTTCTACCCATTTTGGAGGCTGGAAATGTCATGTAAGAGAAACTGTGTCACTGCGTGTGACGCTTCGGAGTGGCCATGGTCGCGCGGATCGGACGTTCGCGACGGGAGCGGGAGTGCGCGTTTGCGGTACAAAAGATGTGTCGCGAGGCGTGCGTTTTCGCTGATGGAACTGATGGTCGTCATCGTTATTCTCGGTCTACTCGCCGGACTGGTTGTTGCGAAGACCCGCAGTTACATTGTGCTGAGCAAACAGAACTCGTCTCGCGTCGAGCTTGCGAAGATCCGTGAGGCCATGGAGTCGTTCTATGCGGTTTACGGCAGATACCCAACCAACGAGGAGGGGGTCCGTGCTCTCGTCGAGCCGAGCCCCAAATTCCCGGATGGCTTACTGAACAAGATACCCAAGGATCCGTGGGGGAATCCCTACGTCTACAATAATCCCGGCAAAGAGGCGGCGTATGATTTGATTTGTTACGGGGCGGACGGACGCGAGGGAGGGGAGGGAGCTGACATGGATCTGCGCGATGAAGAGACGGATGGGAATTGACGGAATGATCAAGAAGGGCTGGCGGCCCGCGTTCACCTTGGTGGAGCTCCTTGCGGTGATGAGCCTTCTGTCGCTCTTTGTCGCGGCACTCGCCGTCAGCCACAAGGCGCCGATGGAAAGGGCGCGACTACGGAATGCGCAGGAACGAATCGAAGGAATCGATCGGCGATTGCGTCTGACGGTGAGGCGTAGCGGCACCCCGGTCGAACTACACGTCGAAGTCACCGACGGAGTATTCACCGTGAGAAACAAGGAGGACTCGGAAGGTTATGGGGAATCTTACCGTCTTCCGCCGAGCGTCCGATTGAAACAGGTTTACGTGGATCGGGAGCAAGTCGCGGGGAAGGAGACGACAATTCGCTATTCCTCGTCGGGAATGACGCCGACGTTTGCAATCGGCTTGGAGGGAACCGGAGGCCAGATCCGATGGATCCTGTTCGTGGGCGCAACGGGACAGACGGTCGAGTTCGCCGACTTGTCCGAACTGAGGCCTTTTTTGAATCTGGACTGATCGCTGATCGTTGTGAGGTGCTGCAATGTGGCGAGGAACTCTTGCCAGCTGTCTACCGGGGGAACGAAAGCGGGTGGATGGCCCGACGGCGGGCGAGATCCGCTTGCTGCAGGTCCGACCGGTCAAGAAAGCGGCCTCAAGGGCACATCGTCGCGCGATGACCTTGCTGGAGGTGGCTGTCGGCCTCCTGTTGTTGGCAACGTTGCTTGTCGGCATCCTGAGAGCTTTCGGCCAACACTCGCGTCAAGCTCGGCATGCACGCATTCGTCTGGAAGCGGTTGCCGTGGCGGACGCTTTATTGGCCGAGTGGTTTTCGAGAGGGGGGGAAGTCCCCGGAGACGACGAAGGGGAGGTGCCGGGACATCCCGAATACTACTGGCGGCTTACGCCATTGGAGGAGATTTGTGACGAAGAACTTGACCTTGGAGCGGTTCGCGTCGACCTTTTCTTTCTCGGAGAGAAAGCGGGGCGCAGTGGGGAGGAGGACAAGAAGAAGTTGCCGTTCGATTCGCCGATCGTCTCGGTGGAACTCGCCGTCCCGCTGTCGCGGCGATAGACGGGACGGCATTACGCTGCTAGAACTGGTCGCCGCTTCGGCGCTCGCCGTCTTGATGATGGCGACGATTTCGGGAGTCTTGCGATCGATGCACCAGAGAACTCAGGCGATGATCGAGGACGATGCGCGGGGACGGTCCTGGCGGGATGGACTATTGGATCGCATCGAATGGGATCTAGCTAATTCGCGAGAAATGATGACCTCCACGAAAGAGCTGCGATTGCGGGGCTTCTGTGGTCGCGATCCCGTGGTCCGAGAAAGTACCCACCGACTGGTCGAGGTTGCGTACGAATTGCGTGACGTCGATGGTCAGAGCTGTCTCGTGCGAACTGAACGCCTCCTGGATTCCGGCGCGGCGGGGCTCCATAATGTCGAGTTGATGGGCGTCGGCATCACGGGACTTATCCTTTTGGGACGAGAAGAAGGGGAGGACCGTGGCGGTCTTGAGACGGTAGACATCGTGCCGACGTCGGAAGGACGTCTGTTGGGGGGGAAACCGGGGGCGACAAGAACGTGGCTTCCCGTGCCCCGAGTGTGCCGCCTGTCGTTGCTTGGGACGAATCGACACTCCGTCGCCGATCGACTTATCGTTTTCTAGCGAGACAACCATGTTGCCAGTTCGTACTTATCTCCAGCATGGAACCCACGCCAAGAGGCGGCGATCCGGCTATATCCTCCTCATCGTATTGACCATGATCCTAATGGCGGGCTTGCTGGCGACCAGCGCTGCCCACCACGGGTTAATGGCCGCGACGCAAAGCGCGCTTGCGGAAAAGGAACTGCAGCGACGTTGGGGGGTCATCAGTTGTCGTCAGGCCGTTCTCAACCGTGCAGAGATCCTTCTGAAGCGGCGGGAGCTGCAACGGCGCGACGAAGAAAGAATGCCGCCCCGATTGGAAACTTCGATTCTCCTGGGCGGCGTCCGATTTCAGCTCCGTCTAGCCGACGAGCAGGCCAAACTCAATTTGAACACCGTCTTTTCCGAACGCGGTGAGCGCCACGTCGACCGCGTAATTCGTGAGTTGGCCGACTTCTCCGGATCCATTTCGACAAGCGTGTTGACTCCCCATCCGCAGGCGGTGTCTGGCCGGCCGCATCCTCCGGCGTTTGACAGTTGGGGACAAGTGTTCTGTTACGAGCGTTTCCGAGGCTCGCGATCGACGAATGAACTTCCTCGTGCGATAATGGCGGCTACCGAGAAGGTGACTTGTTGGGGAGACGGAAGGCTCAACGTCTCGCGGGCCGAGATGGCTGTTCTTCATGCCACGTGCCGCTCGGCAGTGAATCCAGAGGCAGCGAGGCGTTTCGTCGAGACGTGGACTCAGAACCCACATTGGAACCTTGATCGTCTCCTTGGCGGCACGGACCTGAGGCGTGACGAACAGCAGATTTTGAAACGGTTCCTGACCGACCGATCACGCTGCCATTCGCTCTGGATTCATTTGGAATCGGGCAAGCGACGAGAGGCCGTTTTGAGCTTGGTCCGGACTTCCGGGCAGGCGGGAGACGGTCGGATCACGACGTTCCATTGGTAGCAGGAGTTCGAACGATGCGTGTGCATTCGGTGAGACGACAACTGTGGGTGGCAGGAACCGCGATCTGGTCGACCGCGGCTCTCTTGATCGCCTGGGGGCTCCTCGATTCCGGCGAGCGGTTCGGGGACGAACTTGCCGAGGCTGCTCCTCGGGGACGTCCGGTCTCCGCTCCCTCGACGACTTCGACATCCTCACCCAACCTGGAACAATTTGCGCAAGTCTGGTCCCTTCCCATGCAGAAACCGTTGTACGATCCTCCACCGAAGCAG
>DOEZ01000588.1 GCA_003532715.1 Planctomycetaceae bacterium | reverse complement strand
CCGACGTGGCGAGTTTACGGCGACTTTCTGTATCTTCGGCCGCGTAGTGCCGAGGTCGTCTACGCTGTTCCGTTCGACGGCCCCGTCACCCCGCAACCCGCCGTGCCGATTCAGATGGGGCGGGTCGCGCTGGTCGATCCCGATTATGATCCTGGTTTTCGCGTGGGCTTCGAGCGGGTTCTCAATGAGTGCGCGAGCCTGGGGGCCAGCTATACGCAGCTCGATACCAGCAGTTCCGACTCGATCACGGTTGACGCGCCGCTCGTGCTTCGTTCGATGGTCATCCATCCGGCGACGCTCGACGCCGAGGCGGACTGGCTCGATGCACGCGCTTTTCAGACCATCAACTACAAGTTGGCGGACATCGAGTATCGCCGCACCTTCCTGTCGGGCTGCCGGCACAGTGCTAACTATCTGATCGGAGCCAGCTATGGGCATCTCGAACAGGATTTCCGCTCGACGTTCAGCACATTGAGCGTGGACCGAGAAGATGTCAATACCGACATCAACTTCGACGGCGGCGGCATCCGTCTTGGGTTGGAGGGAGAACGAATGGCTCCTTGTTCGGGATGGTTGGTCTATGGCCGCGCCAACGCCCGATTCCTCGCCGGTGAGTTCAGTGCTCGGTATACCCAGGGGAGCACGTTTGATCCCGAGATTGTCGACGCCCAATGGAAGGCGGGCCGAATTGTCTCGCTGTTGGACCTCGAACTGGGCGTCGGCTGGGCTTCGCCGAGCGGCTGCCTTCGCCTGACCGGCGGTTACATGGTCAGCGGTTGGTACAACGCCGTCACGACTAGCGATTTCATCGGCGCGGTTCAGAAAAACGATTTCAGCGGGATGAGCGACACGCTGACGTTCGACGGGTTGGTCGTTCGCGGGGAAGTTCGCTTTTAGCCGAATCACGGCTTGACAGAGACGCACAGCATGGTGTCTCGAACAGATTGAAGAACATGACGCCGAGTTTGGATTACTCCAAACTCGGCGTCTTCCACGCGCGGAGGACGCGAGCCAGGACTGTTGAGAAACCTGTGAATTCGCCTCGCTATGCATCGTGTCAGCCGGATTCGCAAGTCACGACAGACTGTCTCACACGTGTCGCTCGCGCTTCGAGTTGGTGTCGGGCCCGTGAATGATCCGGGCGAGCCGAAATCTCCAAAATGTCCAGCCGCTGGGGGCGCATTTTTTGCGGTTCGCCGGAGAATCCACATTGGGCACGGAGGATGACCCGATAGCGGTGGGGCAGGGAGCGAATCATCGGTTATTTCGGGCCTCGTCATTTCTTGCGATTCCCAGATTGCCTATTTTGGCACCCGATTTAGCGTATTGGATTGATTCTATCTATATCGTCCATTTCACGTAGTCTTCCTACTATTCGCGGTGATACTTGACGCCCCATTCTGCCCATCGTATACTGCCGCCACACGCCCAGCGATCGTGATCGGTATTGGGAACTATTCTGCATCGCGGGCATGGTAGACGCTGGAAGCCATCGCGCTTCTTTGATCGGTCCTAATTGTCGACAAGGGCACCGAGTTGGCCCATTGTTCCATTCTGGGAGTACCAAGCGATGAAGTCACAGACGAATCTTCGGGCCATTGGTGATCGAAGCGAGCCGGGGCGGCGGCGAACTCGCGGCGCGAGCCGTCGGATGTTAGCGGGGAAGCGCCGACTGCAAATGGAGCCGCTCGAACAGCGGATGTTGCTCAGCGTGGTTCCGCCGTTTGGCTCGAGCGAGCTTGATCCAGCGGCCTTTGACGGCGTGCCGATTCCCTCGGGCGACTCGGTGGAATCGGGCGTTCGTTTTCGCCTGATGGAGAATTTCAACGGTACGTGGTCGGACGCCGAAAAGGAACAGACCTCGACCGAAGACGACCTGCTGTGTTGGGCGGCCGTCGCGTCGAACATGCTCGAGTGGACCGGCTGGGGCTCCGTCGACGGAATGTATAGAGCCGACCAGTTGCTTGATTCCTACGAGACCCACTGGACCGACGAGGGCGGCTTGCCCGAGTTCGCTTTGCAGTGGTTCTTTAGCGGCGTCAATGGTTCGGCGGGCTCGCCGGGTTGGTCGCAGGTGGACGTGGCCGGCGGGGCTTTCCATCCCGACTTCGACCCCTACTCGATGATGCACATCGAGGATGCCGATGCGAATATCATGACGGCCATCGACGCATACGCGAACGCCGGCTATGCAATGGGGCTGAGCCTCCGCGGCGCTGGCCTGGCGCATGAGGTAACCTGCTGGGGTTTCAATTATGACCCCGCCGATCCCGACTACTACCTCGGCGTCTGGATCACGGATTCCGACGACAATAAGAACGTGGCCGATGGCTACACGGCGCCGAACACCCTCCACTACTACGACGTCACCTGGGACGCCGGCAATGGCTGGTGGGCGATCGACTCGTACCACGCCGGCTCGTTCATCGAACGGGTTAACGCACTGGATCGCTACAGCAACGGCAGCGTCACCCTCAACGGCGATCAGGACTCGGTCGACCAAAACGACGACATTAACGTCGGGCTTGACGCGACGGGATCGTATCTCGAAGTGCGATTTAACGGCACGCTCGAGTATCGCGAGCTGTTTTCGATGGTCAGCCAAGTTAACCTACTCGGCTGGGGTGGCGACGATACCTTGACTGTCGATTTCACCAACGGTAATCCCGTGCCGTCTGGAGGTTTCCTCTTCGACGGGGACACTGGGGGGAATGATGCGCTGACGGTGGTCGGCAACGGAAGCCATATCGGGTCCTATTCGCCCGGCATGACTACCGGCGACGGCGTCGTCGACGTCGACGGCTCGTTGATTACGTTCACGGGGCTCGAACCGGTGGTCGTCAGCGGAATGGCGGAATTCACGTTCGTCACGCCNNGCGGCGGGCCGAAACCGCGTGGGAGGCACCAGCGGCAGCGTGGCGCTCGAGGCGCTCACGTTCTTCGATATCGACCACTTCAAGATCGACACGGCGACGAACGACGCCCCGCTGGCCGATCCGAATGACACCGTTAACTGGACGTCCGACCTTGTGGCGACGGGGTTGCTTAGCTTCACGGTCGAGACGGGCGCGGGCAACGACGTTGTCAACGCCTCGGCCGTCACGGCGATTGGCGTAACGCTGGTCGGCGGCGCCGGCGACGACGAACTCACGGGCGGCGGCGGTGCCGACCGGCTGGAGGGCGGCGACGGGATGGACACGCTGGAGGGCGGCGTCGGCTTCGACACGCTACTCGGCGGCGAGGATAACGATGTCCTTACCGACACCGATGCAGGCCACTACGACGGGGGCACGGGCGAGGACGTTTTGAATTTTGATGCGGGCGACGGCGACTACGAGGTCTTTAGGGACTGGGCGCTCAATCACGTCGGGATCAATACATTGGGGGGAACGGCACACGTTTTTGACGTTCAAACGATCAACCTCGCCAACAGCGCAACACTGAGCACGAACACTTACTTGATCCACGACTTGGATGGTACGGGGATAGCTCGGATCAACGTACACGCAGTTGGAGACTTAGACTTCGCAGTGTTGGGCCTACTTCGGGGCACCCTGACTCTCGAAGGCTCCGGCTTGGACGATGACATCGACGTCGAGCCCCACCCTGAATTCGGCGGCGTTAATGTGCAGAAGGCTTACTTGCGATGGGGCGAGGTTGTGTTCAATAACGGCGGCTTGGGAACCGACGCGCTAATGATCAACGGCATCGGCGGCAACGACAATATCAAGGTTGGCGATCTTGGCAGCACCGTGATTACTCTGGACGGCGGCGAAGGCGACGACTACCTGTCGGCCGATGCGGTGCTCGTTGGCGGCCCGGGCAACGACACGCTCGTCGGCGGCCTTGGCAACGATTCATTTGACGGCGGGCCGGGCGACGACACGATCATCGGCAATGGGGGCACGGACACGGTCGTCGGCGGCGACGGGGGCGACACGATCCTGGTCGAGGGGACGCCCGGTGACGACACGATCACGGTCACCGTCGTCGGCGGTGAGTTGGTGGTCGATGTCAACGGCGACGTGACGACCTACACCGAGACCGGCGGCGACCTGCCGGCGGTCGAGCGGTTGTTGATTCTGGCCGGCGACGGCGAGGACGCGATAACCGTCGCCGCGCTGGCGACGATCGCCATCACGGTCGACGGCGGCGGTCCGATCGGCAAGTTGCAACAGCCGGTCGGCGACGTTCTCAACATCGTCACCGGCGCGGGCTTTACGTATCTGCCGGGGCCGGAGGGGGACGACGGAACGGTTGCCGTCGCCGGGGCCCAACCGATCAGCTTCGATCAAATTGAGTTGCTCCAGATCGACGGCGCGAATTACATTTTGCCCGACCAGTTCGACCAACCCGACGTCGTCTTTCCGCCCAACGACAGCATTGCGACGGCGACGGTGCTGGGTTCGCTTCCAAAGATCACGCTGCGTGATCTGACGCTGCACGACACGGGCGCCGGGATCAACCAGGACTACTTCCAGATCACGGCCCAGGACACGGGACTGCTCGTGATCAACGTCTTCTTTGTTGACTCCCAGGGCGACATCGACATCGACGTCCGGGACGCAGCGAACAACATCATCGTTTCGGCCGTCTCGCTCACCGATAACGAGCAGGTCGTTCTGCCCGTGGTTTCCCAGGAGCGATACTTCTTGCGGGTCTACAGTTTCGACGGAGTGCCCAATATCTACAACGTCGAGATCGAGAACTTCGCCGCGCCGGCGCCCGACGCCGTGATACTCGATCCGACGGACGACACGGGTCGCAATAACGCGGACAATGTCACGTTCGATAACTCGGCGAGGATCTTCATCGAGGCCGACCTGGCCGGGTTCGCAGCCGCGGGGATCGACATCCTCGATCCGGCCGAAGTCGCCGCGGGCGATCCAGGCGCGGCGGTCGAGGTATTCGTGGCCGGCGTGCCAGTCGGGTTCGCCACGCCCATTGCCGGCACGGGCGATACGCTCTTCGAGTACACGTTCACGGCCGGCGAATTGTCGACGACTTTCATTCCGGTCGGCGGAGGCGGCGGATTGAATTTCGTCAAGGCAGCCGTGCGGATATTCGACGGTCAGGCCGCGCAAGCCGACGATCGTACGCTGTTGTCCGAGCCGCTATTGGTCACGCTCGACATGACGGCGCCGGCACTGAGCACGCCCGATTTGCTAGCGAGCAGCGACAGCGGCGCGAGCAACACGGACAACATCACGGCCATTCGTCAACCGGCCTTCCAAGGGGTCGCCGAGGCGAATACGAGAGTACGGGTTTACGCCAACGGGGTTGTGGTGGGCGAGGGCACCGTGGGTTCTGACGCAACCGACGGGACGATTGGCAATGGACTTGGGCTTTGGGAAGTCACCGTCGAGCCCCTCGTCGACGGAGCGTACACGATCCAGACGCGTCTGGAGGATCTGGCGGGCAATCTCAGCGGCCTCAGCGCCGGTCTGCTGGTCACGATCGACGCGACGCCGCCCCAGAGGCCGACCATCGACTTGGTGAACAGCGATGACACGGGCTGGTCCGATCTGGACAACGTGACGATCGGCGATCCCGAGGTCCTACCCGTCACGCGCATCGCGGATTTCCGCGTCTCGGCCGAGTTGGGTACCACCGTGTTGGTCAAGGACGGCAACGTGGTCATCGACACGTTTGTTTTCGATGCGGCGTTCGACGCCACCGACGGCGTTCTAGGCGACGGGTTCGGCATCCGACGGATCGATTTCGTCGCAAATCAGTTGCTCTTCGATATCCCGGCCGAGGGGCCGCACCCCTTGACCGTCGAGTCGGTGGACACGGCGGGCAATGCGACGCAATCGGAGCAACTATTGGTCGAAGTGGACGCCACGCCGCCGCTGACGCCGAGCACGCCCGATTTGTTGGAGACGAGTGACAGCGGGGCGGACAACTTCGACGACGTCACGTCGATCAATCAGCCGGCGTTTCAGGGGACGGCCGAGGCCAACACCAAGGTTCGCGTCTACGCCAACGGCATCCTCGTGGGCGAGGGCCTCGTGGGGTCCGATGAATCGGACGGCGAGCCCAACGACGGCCTGGGAATCTGGGAGGTGACGGTCGAGCCGCTCAAGGACGGCCAATTCGCCATCACGGCTCAGGTCGAGGATCAGGCGGGCAACATCAGCCCGATGTCCGACGCCTTGGTCATCGTCGTGGATTCCGCCGGGCTGGAGCCGAACGACACGTTGGCGGAGGCGACAATTCTTGGTTCACTGCAGAAGATTACGATCAACGACGTTGTCCTGCACGACGTCGATGACGTGGATTTTCTCAAATACACGGCCCAGGACACGGGGAAACTGATCGTCAACATCTTTTCGGATGGTGACGTGGTGGGGTTGCGCGTGAGGGACGCCAACGGCAACATCATTGCCGTGGGCACCCAGGAGGAGGTTGTTCCCGGGCTAAACATCGACGGCTTCGTCATCCCGGTCGTCACTCAGGAAGAGTACTTCATCGAGGTATTCTACAACGGCCCCGGCGTTGAACAGGAGTTCGTCCAACACGTCGCGTTCTACGACGTCGAGATCGAGAATTTCGTCGCGCCGCTGGTGGACCATGTCGACTTGCCGGCGAAGTACACCGACTCGACCAATCCGTTGTTCGAGCAACTCAACGACACGAGCCTGAGCCAGTTCGACAACGTCACGTCACGGACCACCCCGGAGATCATTCTCGAAGCCGACCTGAACGAGTTCTTCCTCGAGGGCATCACGATTCTGACGGCGGCCGAGGCGGCGGCCGGAGTGACGCCGGGCGCGGCGGTCGAGGTCTTCGTGAACGGGAACTCGGTCGGCTTCGCCGATCTGATCGTCAACTCGGGCGAGACGCTGTTCCGCTACACGTTCGCGCCGGGC
>DOEZ01000523.1 GCA_003532715.1 Planctomycetaceae bacterium | reverse complement strand
TCAATTGCGTGGGTCTTTGCACGCCCCCCTTGAGGGTAGTCTATTGCGCCAGCCGAATCTCATCGGCCGCCAATATCACGCGTTCTGCCCGGGCTGGGCGCGGGGGCTGGTCGAGGTCGCGGCGGCGTGCTAAAATTCAGGACTATTCGCTGCCGGAGTGGCGGAATGGCAGACGCGCTGGNNGTGCCGGTTCAAGTCCGGCCTCCGGTACTTTTTTCCGAACAAAGACTTACGGCTGGCGTTCCCGGCCGTTTTTGTTGCGTCATCCGGTGAACGTTACCTTGAGCGTTACCTTGCCCCGAACCGCCTGTCTTTTCACCGCCAAGGCGCGAAGAGCGCGAAGGTTGGTTTCGTCTTCGCGCTCTTTGCAGCTTGGCGGTGAGTTCTTGCGCGGCGAGTGAAGAATGCGGAGGCCACTCGCCCGGATATTATTCACGATTCTGGGATTTCGCTGTGGTGTGCAGAGTGTCAGCCGACATCGCCGTTGACGATAACTCGTTACACTCCTCTCGCTGGCGCTTCGGGTTAGTGTGCGTATCGTGGATAAGTCGGGCTACCGCAACAGGCCTCGTCCGGTGGTCGGCGCGTCGTCGACGACGATGCCTGATTTGCTCCATTCGAGAATGATCTCCCGAGCTTGCTCGACCGGCTGGGGACGCGCCATTTCGGAATGAATGGGGCCCGGCGCCGACGCGATCGATTCACGAGGCGCTTGCCAGGCCTCGGCCGGCACCGTGGTTCGCGGCCGCGCGAAGACGACCGGCGCCATCTCGGTCGCTTCAGGCGCCGACATGCCGCAAGAGCCCGGCCGCCACATGCCGTCGGCACGCGTGCCCGTGGCCCGCACGCCGCCGATGGGCGTGTTGGCCTCGCAAGCATTGCCCGCGCACGTGTTCGCCGCACATGCGACTGCCTCGCACGCTTTTCCCTGGCGGCATCCGCTGCCCGCTTGGTCATACCCCGCCGACGCCACCTCGCCGACATCCGGCGCGGTGTTGCGCGGGACGCGGTGGATTAGGTTCGGCTCGGGCCACGCGCGACGGCCGGCCAGAGCGGCCGACGGCGTGCTCGGCAGCGTCGCGGCGGCCAGCATCGCGCCGGTCGGGCGTACCGAGCGACTCGGCGCGGGTGAATCGGCCGACTTGGAACGCGGGCGCGACGATGCGCCGGCGAGCATGATTGCACTCGACGATTCGGGCGTTCGATCGAGCCGGGGCGAACCCTCGCGGACCCAGGCAAGCCACCGGTGCTGCATCTCGCCGAGGCTGGCGATGCCGTAATACTTCTTCGCCGTGTCGCCCCAGCGTTCGGTTTCCATCGCCTCGCCCAGGTACTCGATGAACTTCCGCCGACCGCCCAACTCGACCAGGTAATCGACCACGGAGAATCCTTGGGCATACAGCGGCATGACGTCGCGAGGGTATTCGGTCATGGCGAACATGCGATTGAACGGTAGCCCTCGGCCCGTGGTGAGAAACTCGTTGAGCATGCGATTGTGTTTTTTGAGTTCGCCTTCGTATTCCGTGCTGGTGGCAGCCCCTTCGTCGGCCCAGCGCGGCAGCGGGCGGCGGAAGCGGCTTGCCAGAATCATGTGCGTGATTTCATGCGGCAGCACCGAATCGATGATCCGCTCGCGCGAGCCTTGGATGCTCATTCGCCAGCCGAACACCTCGCCCCGATCGAACACGAAGCTGGTCGATCCGCCCGCGCCCAAGTTCGGCCCCACGCGGACCGACATGACGCACGGGGCGGCCCAGTCGGGCATTTCCTTGCCAAGCCACGAGACGGCCAATTCGCGGCGACACCGCTCGGCCGTCTCGGAAAACTGACGAGCCATGGCCGGGTCGTCGGTCTGAATGACGAAGTTGCGACTGCGAACGCTGGCGCCCATCGAGCAGGCCAGCAGAACCAGCAAGCAGAAAATGCGGAGGGAACGCGCCGAACCGGCGGCGAGCGACGCCGCCCGGGCAGTGATGCGAGCTTCCATGCTCTTGCGCCTCGAATAAGTTGAGAATGTCGTCGGCCCATCCATGCGGCCGCCGTGAACGTCGGCTCAACGATGCAAACGTCGCGCCAAACGTTCACCGAATGCCGAATCGGACGGGTTGTGTCGGGCTTTTCGCAACGTCGCCAACAAAAACCACGGCCGACCGGCACCACGGACGTTTGTAACATTTACAAAATCTAACCCATCGTCGCCGAATCACAAACCCCGATTTTGGACACGCCGCCTATCGCTTTGGCGCGCGTCAACATTGGTGAGCAGATGTTGTTTTTTTACCGCCGAGACGCGGAGACGCAGAGGGATTGGGGACTGGGGGGCCCGTTTTGGCCCGGATCATCCATGAAGTAACACCAGCCCGAAGCGCAAGCGAGGATAAGTTGCTTCACGGTCCTCGCTTGTGCTTCGGGCTGCTACTTCGCACACTGCGCGCTACTTACCAGCGTCGTGCATAAACCGAGCTAAACTGGTCCTCGTTCTCCCTCGTTTCCTTTTCTCTGCGTCGCGGCGTCTCGGCGGTGAATCCACCCCGCAGAACTGGAAGATAGGTAAGACGGGAATGCCTGCGAATTAGAGCACGAACGCAAAATAGCCCACGACTAGGGCGAGCAGAATCAGCAGCCCGACAATGATTGCCACGACGCGGCTGTCGGCTTGGGGGGTCGGTTGGACGATTTCGTCCGGCTCGAATCCGTCGGCGAATTCGTGGTCGCACCAGGCGCATTGGCGAGGGAACGCGGGCAGAAACGGCTCGTCACACATCGGACACATCAATACGAGCTGTTGGTCGTCGTCATCATCATCGCTGTCGATCGGCGGTTCGGCCGGGGACTGGTGGGTTGTTTCGCCACCGCACGAGTGGCTGCAACCGCACGATGGCTTGTCCTCGGGCACTTCGTCGAGGCCCATGCCCCAGACAAACTCGTCGTCGGCCTCGGGGAACTCGATGCCCGTCGTCTTGCAGATCGGGCAGCGGGTGATTCTCGGTTCGCCGCACTCGGGACACCGGGGCCACGCTTCGGGCATCCTCCTGGCGCCTTCATCCGTTTCGGCGTCCGATTCTCGCTCCTGAGCGAGTTGGGCCCCTTTTTCATCGTGCGCCAGGGCGATCTGGCGGGCCGCCACCGCATCACGCCGATGGACGACCACCCGGGCAAGTGTCGACCAGCCGACGTAATCGACGCCCGAGCCCTTTTCGAGCATTTCGTTGATGACGGCCGCCTGAATGCCGTGCTCGGCCAGAAGATTGCGGAGCAGATGGGCTTGCTGCGCCGAGCCGGCCACGTAGATCACCGTTTGGTCGGTATTCATTTCTTCCTCTTCGTCGCCAGCAAGGGATTGGAAAGTGTCTCGTACAGCTTGAACAGAAACTCAACCCGATTTCGTTCGTTTGCGAAAGGCTGCGACCGGTAGCACCGATCGACCGCCCGATCGAGTTTCGCGTGGGCCTTGGCCAAGTCGGCGGGCATCGACAGCGGATCGTACAAATCGGCCAGGCTGGAATCGGAGTATGCCTCGCGGACGTCGAGTACCCGCTGAGCCGCTTCCTCGACCGCGCGGCGTTTCGCGTCGGTGATGTCTTGCGGCCAGGGGAAATTGTTATAGACCAACTTGGCCGAATAACGGTAGTCCGATTTCAGCCGCCCCGCCACGAGCCGCACCCAGGCCATGTGCATCGTCGAACCTAGAATTCCGAAGTGGAAGAGGGTCGCGCTGGGCGCAAGCTTCACTAAGTTGCTGCACAACGTCTTGGGCGTCATGAATCCCATCGGAATGAACCGCCGCCGCTCCGAGGACACTTCGGGGATTATCAAGTACCGCTTTTTCGGTATGTTCTCGACGTGGAATCGCGTCGGACATTCGGCAAGTTTCTGAGTCGGCTTGCTCTTGCTGGCAAGACGGTATTTGCGCACCGCCTCGACGCGCCGCATAACCTCCGGCATTTGACGGAGTACGTCCGGCGGGCAGTCGCCCAGCCACAGGCACCAGCGAGGCGATCGGTTGATGAACTCGTGAGAACCATACCACCGCCGGAAGAACCTCTTGCTCTTCGGCTCCTTCTTGACAAAGGCTGCCTTCTCCTGGTCGGTGAACAGGTAGTTCCCGTCGTCGATCGGCTTGTTGCCGATGCCGATCTCGGGCACGTCGCACAAGGGTTTCGCGCGGTTGGTGACGGCGACGTTGGGCCCTTCGACCAGGTAGGGGCTGATGTTCGAGACGGCCATTTCGACCGGTTCGCCCTTGATTTCCTCGTATTCGAACAGCCTTCGCCGCCGCGCCGGCTGAAGCCCGAAGCCGACGATCACCACATGCACGTGGGCCTTGCCGCGGGCTTCGCTGTCCCAGGCGAACGTGCGATGGGCGAAGTGGATCGACACGCCGCGGCGATGGAAGAGGTTGCCCCAAAGAAGGCCGACCTGTTCGCCTTGCGAAATCGAATTGGTCGAAACAAAGGCGACCGTCGCCGAGGTTCCCTGAATATAGTCGGCCGCCTTGAAATACCAGGCCGTAACGTAGTCCAGCAGCCCGACGTTCTCGACGCCGCCGGCCGTGTCGCGCAGTTCCTCGCGTTGCGCCTCGCTTTGAAATTTCGCTCCCACGAATGGCGGATTGCCCAAGACGTGCGTGCAGCGATCGGCCGGCAGCACCTCGTCCCAATCGATCCGCAGGGCGTTGCCGTGCCGGATGTGCGGGCTCTTGAGCAACGGCAGCCGCGCGAAATACGTGCCGAACGTCTCACTCAGCAGCAGGTTCATCTGGTGGTCCATTAGCCACATGGCCACCTCGGCGATACGCGCGGGCCACTCCTCAATCTCGATGCCGTACATCTGATCGACGTCCACTTTGACAAGCGTTCCGACGTCGAGGACTTTTTGCGTGCCGCCTTGCCCGTCGCCCGATCCGCGTTCCTGCCGCTTGAGGATTTCGAGTTCCAGCTTTCGCAATTCGCGGTAGGAGACGACGAGAAAGTTGCCGCAGCCGCAGGCCGGATCGAGCAGCCGCATCGAGGCCAGCCGATCGTGCAGCACGCGGAGTTTGCGGCGGTCGTGCCCGGCCTTGTCGAGTTCCTCGCGCAGGTCGTCCAAGAACAACGGTCGAATTACCTTCAGTATATCCCGTTCGCTCGTGTAGTGCGCGCCGATCTGCCGCCGTTCCTTTGGTTCCATCACCGCCTGGAACAGGGCGCCGAACACGGCGGGCGAAATGCGGCTCCAGTCGAAGTGCGTGCAGGCCAAGAGCCGGTTGCGCATGTCCGTGTTGAACGCGGCGAAGCCGAGCGATTCGGCGAACAGTTCGCCGTTGACGTAAGGCAACTCGGCCAATTCTTCGAGCAGGTTCGCCTGACGGCGGTCCTTCGGTGTGTTAAGCACCTGGAAGAACTGGGCCAGTTGGGGACCCAGGTCCGCGCCGTCGGGCCGGGTGTGGTTTTCGAGGAACAGGTGGAAGGCGTCGCGATCGAAAATGCCCGTGTCCTCGGCGAACAGGCAAAACAGCACACGCACCAACATGCGTTCGAGTTCGTGTCCCGAGTAGCCGCCCGCCTCGAGTGCGTCATGCAAGTCGCCCATGATGGCCACGGCGCGGATGTTGATCGGATCCTCTTCTTCGAGCTTGTGCTGCTTGTAGCCCGGTATGAAGCCGAACTGATTGACGTGCCGATGGAATTCGGCCAAGGGAAATTCAACGCTCTTGCCTTCTTCGAGATCGTGCAGGGCGAGCCGGACGAAATCGGAGACGATGACGTATCGAGGCACCTCGTCGTCGCGGCGTTCGCGCTGGAGGTCTTGGACGTAGTCCATGGCTTGGCTGTGGGCCCTGCCGAGATCCGTGCCGGCGCTCTTGTGTTCGGCCAGCAGAATGCCCTTCCAGAACAGGTCGATGAACCCATAGGTGCCGCTCAGGCCGCGCACCGGCTCCTCGAAACTTGCCACGTGCCGGCGGCTGAGCCCGAAAACGTGGAAGAACTCGTTCCAAAAGGTCTGTGATTCGGCCCGCTCGCGCGTCGCGCCGCTCCACTCCCTCGAAAACGAAACCGCTCGGCTTCGGATTTCATTCCATGAGATGGGCATGGGGGGCGGCTTTACCGATTGTACGTTGGTGACTGGGGGAACGACCGCACAATGTTGGAACGTATGAACCCGAAAATGATGCTTCGAGACATCCGGCTGTTTGGCAGCATACCATTAGTCGGCACTAGCGGGCAACCACCACCCTACCTGTTACGCCGCCCTCCGAAACAAGGACTCAATCGGAAACCTTGCGAGAAAGTTCTGCCAGCCGATAGCTCACGTCCGCTCGATCACGCCCAAGGTTGACTCGGAGACCCCTTCGCGCTGGGGGCGTTGCCCTGGCGACTGAGCTACAGCCATTCGGGCTTGTGGTCGATGCCGCCAATACGAGAACCGCCGGGTGGCCCGGGTTCTTGAGCCTGCCCGACGAAGGCACGAGAGGTCCGAGCCGGCCCGGAGTGTTCTACTTTCGGATTCGCCGCCAGCGATGACTATTGCTTTGGCTTCGCCGGGACCATGGGGTTCTTCACCCGCTGTTCGACGCTCGGCATGGGGGGCAACGGGGCGCTGGGGGCCGGTTCGTACCAGAACGTCGCGCACGACCAGTCGTCTTGCGTCTCGGCCAAGCCGACATTCTTGGACCACGAGATTTGCTGGATCGTGATCCGGGCACTCTTGAGCCAGATGATCGGGTCGGGCAGGTGCCAACGGTACATGGTGACGAACGTGTGGCCGTTGGCGTCCTTGCGGTTCAACGCACAACCGTTGTAGAGGAACTGGACCTCTTGAATGCCCCAGGAGAGGCCGACGTAGTCCTCGGCGCCCGTGCCGCAGAGGGTCGGAAACTCCGTGTCGCCGTCGAGATAGGCTTTAACTTCGCCTTCGCCCCACCAGTCGGCCTTCTCGCTGCGGATGCCGATCAGCGAACCGATGAAACGGCCGCGCTGGTTGCGTTGCGGCAGCAACACGAAGTCCTCCTTGAGCGTGGTCGGGTTCTCGCGACGAAAGCAAACGTGGAGCCGGCCGGTCTCTGGAGGAAACGGCGGATCGAGCGTGTAGTCGATCTGATAATACAGTGTGGTTGGTTTGTCGCCCTCGTTGGCGATCGTGAATCTTGCTCGCTTGTTGAAGGGCATCGGGAGCCAGATGTTCATGCCTGCCTTCGGGCCGAGGCTATGCACGGCCGATTGGTAGGCGTTAACCTCGGAATGAGCGAAACCGAAGAAGTCGCCCAGCGGGCACTCGATGCTCGGGTGTTCTTGGCCCTCCCAGTAGCCGCGAACGACCATTTGCCGGTAAGCATTGCCACCGCGACAGGTCATCCAGATATGGCGAATCGTGCCGGGCCCTTCGATGTCGCAGAGCTGGACGGTTTCGCCCGGCTTGATGCTTCGGGCGGGCGCGCCTTTGCGGCCGACGCCCAGCTTGGAGTTGGCCGCCTTGCCTCCCTCGCCCGGGGCACCTGTTGGATTCTCGAACGAAATCGAGCGGCTCGTCAGGCCCGTATCGAGATCGTACGGTTTGTGGATCAAATCGTCGGGCATGGGGCCGGCCGCCACGTTCGAGATGGCCAGGGCCAAAATGGCGAAAATGGCAACCGGCGAAACGGTTCTGTAGAGGCGAACGAGGCGCGACATGAGAAATCTCCTCTGGGTGGGCTGGCGGAAGGGGTGGGAAGGGGTGGGAACTTCGTTCGAAGTATAGCATTTTTCAGCCGTGTGAGCCCTGTCGAGCCGCTTGCGATGGCGTCGGAAAGTCGATAAAATTAGATTGATTCGGAGGATGTGCCGGAGAAGAGGATGGTTTTTTGCCGTCGTCGCGTCGTTGTGTCGCTCAGTGTGCCCGCCCTCGCGCTCACCTCTCCCCGCTAGCGTCACCCCCCGGCAACGGGAGGCTTCGTGGCCCTCTTGTGGCGGAAATAGCCCGGGCTTGCGTTGGTCTCCCTTCGTTTCTTGACAAATTGGCGTCTCCCTCGCAAGCCGGATCGAAAAGGAAAAGTCCCCATGACCGAACGTGCAATCATCTCGAAACTCGACCCCATCTTCTGCCCCACCTCGGTTGCCGTCGTGGGAGCGTCGACCCGTCCTGGCACGGTCGGCAACGACATCTTCCGCAACATGCTTCTGTCGGGTTTCAACGGCTCGGTCTACCCGGTCAACCAGCGAGCCTCGAACGTGCTGGGCGTCCACGCCTACGGCTCGCTGGACGAGATTCCCGGGCCGGTCGATCTGGCCGTGCTGATCGTCCCCGCGCGGACCATCCTGGCGACGATCGACGAGGCGATCGCCAAGGGCGTTAAGGCGTTCGTGGTCATTTCGGCCGGGTTCAAGGAAATCGGTCCCGAGGGGGCCAAGCTCGAACGCCAATTGGCCGACAAGGTTCGCGAGGCCAAGATTCCGCTGATCGGGCCGAACTGCCTGGGTGTGATCAACACCGATCCGAGCGTGTCGATGAATGCTGCCTTCGGCCGGAAGATGCCCGAGCCGGGTAACCTGGCCTTCATCTCGCAAAGCGGCGCGCTTTGCACCTCGGTTCTCGACTACGCCGAAGCACGCAACATGGGCTTCAGCAAGTTCGTGAGCTTCGGCAACAAGGCCGACGTCAACGAGATCTGCCTGCTCGAATACCTGGCCAACGACCAGAAGACCGACGTGATCGCCATGTACCTCGAAGACGTGACCAACGGCCGCCGGTTCATCGAGGCGGCCGGGCGGATCTTCTGGGAGACGCGCAAGCCCATGTTGTGCCTCAAGTCGGGCCGCTCGCCCGAAGGGGCCAAGGCCGTCAGCAGCCATACCGGCTCGCTGGCCGGGTCCGACTCGGTCTACGACGCCCTGCTGGTGCAAAGCGGCGTCCAGCGAGTCGACACGATTGCCGAGTTGTTCGATTACGCCGATCTCTACACGAAGCAGCCGCTGCCGCGAGGCAACCGCGTGGCCATCATCACCAACGCCGGCGGCCCGGGCATCATGGCAACCGACGCGGCCGTTCGCTATGGGTTGAAGCTGGCCGAGTTGAGCGAAGAAACCCGGGCCAAGCTCAAGCCCGTTCTGCCGGCCACCGCGTCGCTTCGCAACCCGATCGACGTCATCGGCGACGCCCGCTCCGACCGCTACAAGGCGACCGTGCGGACCGTGCTCGACGATCCGAACGTTGACATGGGCGTCGTCATCCTCACGCCACAGTCGGTCACCGACATCGAGGAGACGGCCCGGGTCGTTCCCGAAGCAATCGTCGGGCTCGACAAGCCGGTCGTCTGTTCGTTCATGGGCGCGCGCGACGTCGCGCCGGCGGCCGAGATTCTCCGCAACGCGCACGTGCCGAACTATCCGTTTCCCGAGGACGCCGTCCGCAGCCTCGCGGCGGCCCACCGGCTGGTGAGTTTGCAGGAAATTCCGCGTCGCGAGGTGCGCCAGCATCCGCACGTCAAGGTGGACGACGCCCGCAAGATCATCGCCGACGCCTTGGGCAAACAGGAGAAGCACTACATGACCCAGGCCGAATGCCGGCCGCTGTTGGAGTGCTACGGGCTGCCGCTGTTGGACAGCGAGGTCGTCCACAGCGCCGACGAGGCGGCCCGCGTGGTCGACGCGTGGGGCAAAAAGGTCGTCATGAAGG
>DOEZ01000349.1 GCA_003532715.1 Planctomycetaceae bacterium | reverse complement strand
GGCTACCCGGCGGCCGAGATGAAGCACGGGCCTATTGCGTTGGTCGACCAGGACACGCCGAGCGTGTTTCTCGTTCCGCACGGCGCGGTTTACCAGAAGGTGATCGCCAACATGCAGGAGATCAAGGCGCGTGGCGGCCCGATCATCGCCGTGGTCGGCCAGGGCGACACGGACGCCGCGACGGTGGCCGACGATGTCATCGAGGTGCCCGAGGTGGCCGAGTTCCTGCAACCAGTCGTCAGCATCATCCCCTTGCAGCTATTGGCCTATCACATCGCGGTCGCTCGCGGCTGCGACGTCGACAAACCGCGAAATCTGGCTAAGAGCGTCACGGTCGAATAACCGCGGGCAGCGGTACCATCGATTCGTAGGGTCGGCTACGCAATTCGTGTGGTGGGGCTCGCAGAGCTCGACCCACCCTACAGTGTTTGACCCCATCTACAATGACCAGATTTGCCAGGCGATGACCGCCGGGCCCAGCAGGAAGAGCCACCACGCGAAGTAGTGGAGTTTCCCTTCTTGCAGCCAACGGATGAGCCACGCGAGTGTTGCCAGGCCGACAATGAAGCTGGCCGCCAACCCCAGGGCTAGGGCGTCGAAGGACGTCGCGCTGCCCGAGTTCTTGAGCAGTTTCACGATTTCCAGCAGTCCCGCCCCTCCGATGGCGGGAAGGGCCAGCAGGAAGGAAAACGCGGCGGCTTCTTCGCGTTTCAGCCCTGCGCCGATCCCGGCGACAATGGTCGAGCCGCTTCGCGATACGCCGGGCAAAAGGGCGAACGCCTGGAACAGGCCAATCACGAGTGCCCGGGGGTAGCTCAAATCGCGGCACTCGGTCTCGCCCGGCTTGCAGCGGCCGGCCCAAACGAGCATGGCCCCGGTCACGAGGAACATAAAGCCAGCCAGAAGAGGGCTTTCGAGCAGGTCGTCGAACCAGAGTTTCATTGGAACGCCGACGGCGGCGGCGGGGATGCTGCCGACGATCAACAGACCGATCACCCGTCGGTCGCTCCCCAGCAGGGCCAGAATTCGTCGCCAGTAGAAGACGCCAATCGCGGCAAGTGTGCCCAGGTGGAGCACGATGTTGACGGTCAGCTTATCGTCCATCTTCTCGAAGGCTTGGTCGAAGATCGACGCCAGCACGACCAGGTGGCCCGAGGAACTGACCGGCAGGAATTCGGCAATTCCCTGCACGATGGCCAAAAGGAGGACTTGGAGGTAGAGCATCGGGCACCGTGGGATCGCGAGACGGTTTGGAGAGCGATGATTGGTAAATATAGCCCACGGGGGAGCCGCTGTCATGTAGCACAGCCGCCCCCGGCTGTGATTGGAAGTTCGGTGGTGATCGGACGTTCATTGAGAGCCGGGGGCGGCTATTCTACAGGATCGAGCCCCCCCTTCAAAGCCCACGCGATTTGTGACATACTACAAGGTTTCAATAGACGTGGAATTCGCCGTCATGGTAGGCCGCTTCTTCCGTGAAGGGTCCGCGCGACGGCTGGAACGCGAGAATGGCAACGGAGGAATTACATGTACAAAAATCTGAACGCCTCGACCCTCGGTCTGGCAAGCAGTCCGAGCGAGGTGATCGAACAGGCGCTTACTTACGGTTTTCGGGGCATCGACCTCGACGTCGTCGATCTGATGCGGCGCGCGAAGCTGCGGGGGATGGTTTTTGCCCGACGGCTCATCGACAGCAGCAAGCTGCGTGTCAGCGCGTTCGCGCTCCCCTTCGACCTGGAAACCCCGGACAACGAATTCGAACGGGATCTCGCTCAATTGGCCGAATGGGCCGCGGCGGCGGCCGAAGTCGGGTGCCGGTGCTGCTTGGCCGCCATCCAGCCGGCGGGCGACCGACTTCCCTATCACGAGAACTTCAACGTCTATCGCAATCGGTTCACGCAAATCGCCAAAATGCTCCAGCCGCACGACATGCGGCTTGGCGTCGGTTTTCGGGCCAGTCCGGATCTGCGGCGTGATAAGGCCTTTCAGTTCATTTACGAACTCGAGGCGACGGTTCTTCTGACGAGCATGGTCGGCGCGCCGAATGTCGGCATCGACCTGGACGCCTGGGACCTCTTCGTATCGGGTGGCACGCTCGATTCGCTCCGGGCATTGAAGCCCGAGCAGATCGTCGCCGTGCATCTGGCCGACGCGGCCGAGGACGTGGCGCTGGACGAGATGACCGACCGATCGCGACTGGTGCCGGGCGGAGAAACCGGCCGCTTCGACATGGCCGCCGTGCTCGCGACATTGGCCGAGATGGGCTACAAGGGGCCCGTCGACATCAAGCCCGACCGAAGCTCGATCGGGGCGACTCGAAACGAGACGCCGGCCAAGATTCTCGGCCGCTCGCTCGACACGCTTTGGACCGCCGTCGGGTTGACGTCGCACGGCAAGATGGCGGCTCGACCGCAGACGGTTTCTTGAGAACGTGTCGTGAGGGGACCGCCAACCCCGGGTCGCCACGCGACCCGGGGCTAATCGTTTTCATCCCCGCGGGATGAGCCGATTTGCAGACGTCATCTTGTGCTGAACGTCCTGAATGTTGGCAACAAGCACATCGTCAGCACCAGTGCGAGGATCGAGGGTTCGGGGACCGGCGTGCCTTCGACCGGCTGGATATAGCCCCAGTTGGCCGCGAGGATGGACGCGTCGCGCGGGCCGACGACAAAGTCGCCGTCGAAATCGCCCATCGCCCACGTGGCATCGCCCAATCCCCAATACTCGGCCATCCGTTTCGCGTCATCCTCGTCGACCCGGCCGTCACGATTTGCATCGCCCGGCGCCTGTGATATCGACGCAATCACGAGCGACCGCATTGCTTCCTCGACCGGATCGGGCTCGAAGGCCGGGGGATCGGGATAGTTGTTGTCCGGATTCCCGTCGTCATCGATGTCGGGAATCGGGCCGAGCCCCATGGTCGGGTCGAACGAAGCTCGCTGGCCGTTCATGGTCAATTGGCCAAGAGGCCCCATCGGCCCCGGGATTCCCCCGCCCTCGATCTGGAAGAAGACGTCGAAGAACGACTCGACGGGAATGTCCGGGTTGCCGAAATCGCCGAACACCTCGCGGTTGATCCACATTTCGGCGCGGACGTGATCGTGGGGGAACATTTCCGATCCGCCGAAACC
>DOEZ01000402.1 GCA_003532715.1 Planctomycetaceae bacterium | reverse complement strand
AGGACTTCGCTGGAATCCTGGACGACGTTGCCCAGTTCGCCCAACCGGACCTTGCCCGAGTAGCCCACGAGCTGTCGGGGCGAAAAGAAGGGGCCGCGCCAGGCGCTGTGGCCGAATCGCGGCAGAAGGGAGAAGGCGACCGCCGTGAAGACGAGCGTGCCCAGGCTCAGGCGAACGAGGCGCGCGAGCAGTTCGTGCATCGGTCCCGTTTGCCGATTCTTTCTCGCCGCGTCGTCGCCCGCGAAGTACGAGACCTGGCCGGCGAACGGCCACGGCCGCGCGGCGGGAAGGTCGGACCGCGCCGGCGTGGCCGGGTGGGCTTCGGCGTGGAGGTTCGACTCGTGATACAAAAAAACCAAGGCCATGGCCGAGATGGCCATGAACGAATAGCCGACCATCAACAGGCCGAAGAAGACGCCGTGGTTGAACACCGCCGACACGACGACCAGCAGCAAGCTCAGCACGATCAACTGCCAGTAGATCCGGCGGTCCTTGCGCTGGAAGTGGAGAATCAATTGAAGATAGACGAGGAGTCGGGCGACGGCGAGGATCAACCGGAACGGATCCCTGGAGAACATCTGCTCGGCCACCAAGGCGAAGGCGACGAGGGCCGCGACGCCGGCGCCGCGGCGGTTGAGCTGGAACCAACCGGTCATGTCGGTCACCAGGGCGGAGACGAGGACGGCGAAGACCACCAGCATGGGCAGGCTCGAACTGCTTTGGCCCATGCCGAAAAGCAGGGCGCTGACGATGGTCAGCGTGGCCGTGTTGACGCGCAGGAGACGTTCGATCTTCGTTCCCATCGGTCGGTTCGTCTCGTTTCGTTTCATGGGTTCGGGCGTTCGCGGGCACGGGACCTCGGGGGGCGCGTTCTACTCCGCCTGAAAATACCTTCCCAGCGCCGGGTCGGACACATTGACCAGTCGAATGCGGCGGAGGGCGGCCGCCTTCGACGGATCGTTGACGAGCGATGCAAATCGCGTCGGATCGGTCAGATCGACTTCGCGCGTGCTGACGACGACGATTTCATGATCGCCGTCGATCCGGTCGAGCACGGTTTCCAACAGGGCGGCCAGGCGGTCTTGCGCGATCGGCCGGGTCACGGCCAATTCGCGCATGACGTCGTGCATCAGGGCGGTTGACGTTGGGCCTTGGATCAACCGATCGGGCCGGACCGTGGTGGCGAGCGAAAAAGCGGCGTTTCCTTTTCGAAACAGCTCGGCGACCACCGACGCGGTGAAGCTGACGGCCAATTCGACGTGGTCGCGGTCGTCGTCGGTTGGTTGTTTGGGCTGCCACGGATCGAGGAGGACGGCCAGATCGCCGGCATGGGGTTGTTCGAATTGGCGGACGACGAGTTGTTCCCGGCGAGCCGAGCTTCGCCAGTGGATCGAACGCCGGGAGTCGCCGTTTCGCCAATAGCGAACGCCATAGAATTGGCCCTCGACCCGCGTGAAACGCTGCTGGCGTTGGGGCACGCCCTCGAAGGCCTCGTGATGGCGCGCGACCCAGGCTTGGGTGAGCCGTCCGAGGCGGGGGTAGACGACGACGGATTGGCCGTGATCGACCGTGGTCGAGTAGCGGAGCAGCCCAAAGGGGAACCGGGTGGAGACGCGCAGCGGTCCGAACTGATACTCGCCACGTTCGGCGAGGCGGCCGCGATAGGCACCTTCGGTTTTGTCCTTGGCGGCGACGTGGGGGAAATAGACTCGCGGGCGCAGCGCGTGGCCGCCGCGACGGCGGATCTGTTCCTCGACGACGACCGCCCAACTTCCTCGCCGCGACGCGTTGGTCAGTTCGACGTTGACGACCAACAGGTCGCCGGCGCAGACACCGCGGGGGAGGCGGCGCGAGACGCGGATTCCGCGCAGGTTGGCGCGAACGGCGAGCCAACTGAGGCACAGCGGCCCGCCGATCATGCCCGCGAGCACCATCAACAGGTTGATTTCGCGGTACATGGCGCCTCCGGCGATGACCGCGAGGACGAAGAGGTAGTACCACGTTTCGCGGCAGACGGAGGTGCGCAGCGGCTTGACCTTGAACGAAGCGAACGCCATGCGTTGGTTTTCCCCCTTTTTCGGATTACGAATCAATCGGGCACACGGATTTCGTCGACGAGGCGTTCGATGAGCGCTTCGACCGCCTCGCGTTGGCCGCCGTGCAGATAGCCCTTGGTGATGACTCGATGGGCGAGGACGGGCACGGCCAATTCCTTGACGTCGTCGGGAACCACGTAGTCGCGTCCGGCCATCAGGGCGGACGCCTGGCTGGCGCGGTAGAGAGCCAGCGCGCCGCGGATGCTCACGCCCACGTGCAGATCGCCGCAGGCGCGCGTGGCCTGAACGACGTCGAGCAGATACTCGTCGATGGCTTCCTCGACCCGGACGCCGCGGACCGACTCTTGCAGCGCGACGACCTGTTCGGCGGTGAGAACCGCATCGAGCTTTTCGACCGGCTCTCCCTGGCGATGGCTCCGGAGGACTTCGATTTCCTCGGACCGCTCGGGGTATCCGACGGAGATGCGCATCAGGAAGCGGTCCAACTGGCTTTCGGGCAGGGGATAGGTTCCCTCGAATTCGAGGGGATTCTGGGTGGCGATGACCATGAAGGGC
>DOEZ01000085.1 GCA_003532715.1 Planctomycetaceae bacterium | reverse complement strand
AGCCCGTGCCGCCGACGATACCGACTTTGATCATGGTCTGGTTTCCTTGCGAATGATCCAATTATTGTAAGACACGCCCGATGACAGGCATAAAAAAGCCGCCCACGAGGGGCGGCCTTTTCTGCAGAGCAAGCGGCTGAGCCGAATACGATCAGCGCTTGGAGAACTGCTTGCGGCGACGCGCCTTGTGGAAGCCGACCTTCTTGCGCTCGACTTCGCGGGCGTCGCGGGTGACCAGGCCGGCGGCCTTCAGCACCGGCTTCATTTCAGCGTCCAGGTCGATCAGCGCGCGGGTGATGCCGTGTTTGTTGAGCACTTCGAGCGATTTGTCCAGCGCGTACCCCTTGGCGATGCCGCCAAAGTCGAGCTGCATCGATTGTCTCAACAGGGCGACGGTCTTCTTCGCGGGATCGAGGCGAACCAGGTCGAATCCGACGCGGGCTCGCGCCTCGGCCAGCCGGGCGTCGGTCGGCAGTTCGCCCCGACGGAGCGTCCGCCGCCAGAGTTTCGTGAGCGGCCCGGCCGTGACGTCGAAAGCCCCCCCCGATTGGTGATGCAGTTCTTTGGAAGCGGCAAGCACCAGGAAAAGATCTCCACTCACTCGGGTGGGTTGGTCGATTTTCGCTTGCTTGCAGAGCCGTCGCGCCTCGCTTCGGGCGTCATAATCGCTGAAGACAAGGTTCAAGCGGGCGAACTCGGCCAGCGCGGCCTGGGCGGCTCGGTTTGCGGAATCCGCATCGGGGGCGTATAATACGATTCGGATCGGAACCGCCATTTCCACGCCGGTCACTTCGAACCGTTGTGTATTGGGCGTCTCCGGGGCAGTCCCCATGCCCACCAAAACACTCCATACTAACGCCAGCCGAATCATCGCAGACTGGTCCTTCCCACAGGGTTTTTCTTGAGGTCTATCTAATGCGCATCCATGCTTCGTCCTCCTGTAGCGTACTTCGCATGTGTCGGTCGTGGCAAGCGGTTTGCTTGCTCGCGGTGTCGTTGGCCGTTTCGTCGAACATGGACCACGGGGTTCGCGCGGCTGAAAACGAGGCCGACTCGGTAACGCCCCAGCCGGCGGCGAACGATTTCGACCCGTCGGAAGTACCGGCGGTCAAATGGCTTCCGTCGCCCCGTCCGGTCAAGGATGTCGACGCCAAGGAGTCGGCCGACATGAAGCCCTACACCGAGGAAATCGTCGGAACTGAAGTGACGTTCGACATGGTTCCCATTCCCGGCGGCCAGTTCACAATGGGTAGCCCCGACGATGAAGCAGATCGCAAGGACGACGAAGGACCGCAGCGCGAGGTTTCGATCGGGCCGTTTTGGATGGGCAAGTGCGAGGTAACCTGGACCGAGTACGAACTCTGGGCAATGGGCCTCGACTTGATGCAACGCGACGCGGCCAAGCACCAGGCGAATCCCTACGACAAACTGGCCGACGCCATCGCGCGGCCGAGCATGCCCTATTGCGACATGACGTTCGGCATGGGCAAGAAGGATTATCCGGCGATCTGCATGACGCAATTGGCGGCCAAGATGTACTGCAAGTGGCTTAGTGCCAAGACGGGGCGCTACTACCGCTTGCCGACCGAGGCCGAGTGGGAATACGCCTGCCGCGCGGGTACCAACACGGCCTATTCGTTCGGCGACGACCCCGAAGACATCGACGATTACGCCTGGCACTACGACAATTCGGACGAGCAGTATCAGAAGATCGGCAAGAAGAAGCCCAATCCGTGGGGACTTTACGACATGCACGGCAACGTGGCCGAATGGGTTCTCGATCAATACACCCCGCGCTACGAGAAGGGCGACGGCGGCGTGTCGGCTAATCCGCTAATCATTCCCAAGGAACTCTATCCGCGGACGGTTCGCGGCGGTTCGTGGGATGACGATCCCGAGGCGTTGCGCAGCGCGGCTCGCCGCGGTTCACACAAGGATTGGAGCATGCAAGACTGCCAGATCCCGCAAAGCATCTGGTACCACACCGACGCCACGTTCGTCGGCTTCCGCGTGGTTCGCCCCCTGACGGCGCCCACGGCCGAGGAAGCCAAAGCCTTCGAACCGGAAATCGAGTTCATCCGCGAGTACAAAGAAGCCCAATCGGGAAAGGAGTGAAGACAATGGAGAACGCATCCCGCTCGTCGCGTCGCGATTTTCTTAGGAACTCATCGGGCATTCTCGCCGGCGCCGCACTTGCGTCGTCGTTGAGCGTGGCTCGGAGCGCCCACGCCGCCGAGGACGGCGCGATTCGGGTCGGACTGGTTGGCTGCGGCGGCCGAGGCAGGGGCGCCGTCGTCGACTGCCTTCACGCCGACGAGAACACGAAGCTAGTCGCCGTGTGCGATGCGTTCGCCGACCGCGGCGCCGGCGCGGTCGCCGAACTCGCGAAGCAAATGCCCGGCCGGATCGACGTGCCGGCCGACCGGGTTTTCGCGGGTTTCGACGGCTACCAGAAGGTGATCGACAGCCAAATCGACCTCGTGATTCTTGCCACTCCGCCCGGCTTCCGGCCGATGCACTACAAGGCGGCCGTTGCGGCGGGCAAACACGTCTTCATGGAAAAGCCGTGCTGCATCGACGCGCCGGGCTACCGCTCGCTGGTCGAGACGAACAAATTGGCCGACGAGAAGAACCTGAAGGTGGGCGTCGGGCTTCAGCGGCATCATCAGAACTGCTATCTCGATTTGATCAAGCGAATCCACGATGGCGAGATCGGTGATTTGCAGTACTTTCGCGTTTATTGGAACGGGGCCGGAGTGTGGAACTACCCTCGTAAGCCTGGCCAGACCGAGATGGAGTATCAGATGACCAACTGGTACTATTTTGTATGGCTCTGCGGCGACCATATTTGCGAGCAGCACATCCACAACATCGACGTCGCCAACTGGATCAAGGGAGCCCACCCGGTCGAAGCGCACGGCCTGGGCGGACGCGAGGTCCGAAAGTTCGGCCCGCAAGGCGATTACGGCCATATCTACGACCATCACGCGGTCGAATTCACCTATGCCGACGGCACGAAAACGTTCAGCCAATGCCAGCACGTCGGTAATTGTTGGCCGGCCATCTCGGAGCACGCGACGGGCACGGAGGGAAGTGCCGATTTCACAAACAAAGCTTACGTGATTCGCGATCGCAAGGGTAAGCGAGTCTACCGCTTCCGGGGCGACAGCCCGAGCCCCTACCGCCAGGAGCACGTCGATCTGATCCGCGCGATCCGTAGCGACGAAAAATACAATGAAGGCCATTTTGGAGCGGAGGCGAGCCTCTCGGCGGTCATGGGACGCATGGCCACGTACAGCGGCAAGTTGATCACGTGGGACGAGGCGGCCGCCGGCCAACGCGATGAAATGCCCAAACAGTTTGCCTGGGACGCCGCTCCGCCCGTTCTGCCCGACGAAAACGGCAGCTACGAACACGCCGTCGCCGTCCCGGGACGGTACGATCCGTACGCCTAGCTGGCAGGTTGGGGCAATTCGGATATAATTGGCCGCATGATTCTTCTTTCGATCCGCGAAATACGAAAACACTTCGGCCCCGAACCGGTTTTGGACGGCGTCACGTTCGACATTCGACCCGACGAACGGATCGGGCTGGTTGGTCCGAACGGGTGCGGCAAGACGACCCTGATGAAGATCCTGGCCGGCCGCGAGCAAGCCGACAGCGGCGTCCCCGAACCGCATCCCTCCGTCCGCATCGGCTATCTCGAACAGCAACCCGTCTTCGAGCCCGGTCGGACGCTTCGCGAGGAGGCCGCCGACGCGCTATGCGATCTGGTCGAACTGCAGCGCGAAGCGCTGGCCGTGGCCGACGCGCTGGCCGAAACGACCGATCCCGACGATCACGCCCGGCTTGCCGCTCGCTACGATCGGCTGCAACATGAACTCCACCACCGCGACGCCTATAACCGCGACCACAAGATCGAACGGGTGCTCGACGGGCTGAAGTTCGCTCGGTCCGCCTCCAGCCAGACCGTTGCCTCGTTGAGCGGCGGCGAGCAGAATCGCCTCATGCTGGCCAAGCTGCTTCTGGCGGAACCGGAGGTCATGCTGCTGGACGAACCGTCGAACCATCTCGACCTGGAATCGACCCAGTGGCTCGAGGAGTACCTGCTCGGCGGCGACGCGGCCGTGTTGCTGGTGAGCCACGACCGCTACTTTCTCGACCGCGTCACCAACCGGACGCTCGAGCTATTTCGGGGGACGGTCGACAGCTACCGGGGCAATTTCTCGGCCTACCGCCGCCAAAAGGCCGAGCGGCTGCTGGTCGAACAACGGACCTACGAACGGCAGCAGGATGAGATCGCCAAGACCGAGGATTTCATCCGCCGGAACCGCTACGGCCAGAAGCACGCCCAAGCCGAGGATCGGCAGAAGAAACTCGCCCGGATCGAGCGAGTGCCCCAGCCGCGCGAAATCACCGCTCCACCCATGCGGTTCGCCGAGGCGAGTCGCAGCGGCGACATCGTTCTTCGCGTCGAGCAAATCGCCAAGGCGTTCGACCGGCCTTTGTTCGCGAATCTCGATTTCGACATTCTCCGTGGCGAGCGGTGGGCCTTGATCGGCCCGAACGGCTGCGGCAAGACTACGCTTCTGCGCATCATCGTCGGGCAAGAGACGCCCGACCGCGGCGGCGTGCAGCTCTCGCCGCCCACGGCGCGCATCGGCTATCTGGCGCAGGCGCTGGAATACGCCCCCGGCGAGACCGTCGGCGAGACGCTCTGGAAGGCGAACGAGGAACTGCACCGGGCGCGCGAGAGATCGCAGACGCTCGCCGCGGCGATGGCGGCTGCCGCGGGCGCAGAGGCCGAGCGTTTGCTGGCGGAATATGGCCGGGCACAGGAGCAGTTCGAGCGGCTGGGCGGCTATGGATTGGAGCACCGCATAGAGGCGATCCTGGACGGGCTGGGGCTGCGCGGGCTGAGCGCCGAGACGTCGGTGACCATCCTCAGCGGCGGGCAAAAGACTCGCCTCG
>DOEZ01000003.1 GCA_003532715.1 Planctomycetaceae bacterium | reverse complement strand
GTCTGAGATCGACTGGCCCTGCGAAAGCCAATGGTCAAACAAATTCTTGTCCTTGTCGCCGCCAACAACCCAATGCTTGAATTGCTCGTAATCGATTCTTCCGGCCAGCATTTCCAATAGCGCGCGAGCAGAAATTCTTGCAGTCACTCCTTTTCCTCCGCTTGAAAATGTGGTTCCAAGATACTGACCGCGAGCTTGCGGTGCGAGCATTCCCTGCTGCATCCAAGAGCGCGCCTGATAGCCGTCCAGATACGGAGATGGCAACTTGCTGTTTATCTCAAAGACCTTCTCATAGTACTTCTCCCCGAGCGTGCGATTGTCGAAGACGTAGACATGCCATTTCCGGGGATTGTTGTGATTCCAAGTGAGGTTTTCATTTCTCCGTTTTGGCGTGAAAATGCAAACGACGTCGACCTTGGAGTCGTTCAAAAACTTCAGGACGATGTCCCTCCCCGACACCCTCCTATTTGTGCCATCGAAGTCCATCGGTTGGCGTAGCAGTCGGCATCCGGCATCACCCAGAAAAATGCACTTCAGATGATCGGTGGGGACAAACACGAGTTGCTTCTTCTCCTTTTCCTTCAGCCGCGCATAGAGCGGATTGTGCTTTAGGTCGTGCGCCTCGCTCGGCATGGACGAAAAGGTCTTGGTCCTCGGGTGTACCCATTTTTTCCAACTGACGACAACCGCAGTTCCTTCGCCATCGATACGCAGTGGCTGCGTTGGCGGCCACACCGACAACCACTGACGAAGTTGTACCTCGTGCGCCATTGTTAGCTTGAATTTTGACGAGGTCAGTCGGCGACGAAAATATTGGCTCTGATGAGTCCAAGGGCCTAGCGGCACCTTTAGTTTGACAGGATGATAGCCTGAGGCCTCGAGAAATTGGTAGTGAAGGTTGTCACTCGCTTTCTTCCGCACTTTGTTAGCAAACTGATTGATTATATTGGCAGTCCTCTCCATGGAGGACTCGCCCGATAGCGCATCGTCTGACAACGCCGTCACTTCGATAACTGCGGGTTTGTCCGAGAAGAGATCGGCGCTCAGGAAATCGGGATTCTTGCCACCGAAGATCGGGCCGATCTCAACATCGGCGACTTTCGACAGAGCCCAGCCGATACCGAGTTCGTACTCGGCGGGAATAGCCTGATCGGGGTCTTCATGATCGATCCGATTTATTAAATCTGTCGCCTTGGACTTGCTGAGCCATGGGCCCAACTCATCCAGCATCAGCTGCAATTGGCGGCGCGGAAAGATTGGCATCTGTACAACGCTTCTACGCTCTGTGAAACTGTGATGCACTATGGGGTACTGCTCTCGCGCGGGGAAGGATGCTCTTCGGTTCAGGCGTCGTGTCCGCGTTCTTTCTCCCCTGCGCTTGGTGCAGAACGGGTAATCCCCATCACGGCAGCGGCCGCTCCGGGGTCAGCAGCCGCCGAAGCCCCTTTCCACGGCAACGTCCGCTTTGCCTGTGCTGCGTTCAACAGCCGCCTTCCACTCCCGGCCCGTTCTGAGTTGATTTTTACTTGGTTTCTCGAAAACTGCCTGAAATTTCTAAATAAAAACAATGCTTTTTGACAGGGCCGACGAATCTCCCTATAGTAATGGTACGGGTCAAACTATCCGTGCCGTCCACAGTGGCGAAGCCCAACGGGCAAGTTCATGACTATCGCCTTGAGCATCGATCATTTTTCGATGTGCCGCAGGCCTAGTGGACACGCCTACGCAATGGCACAGACGAGGAATGAATCATGCAAATCAGATTTTCGACCATTGACCGTGCCAAGAAGTCAGCGAAGGCACTGGCTTCCGTCTCAAACAATATTCCGCTGAGCACCGCGCAAAGAGCCGTTGCCAAACTAAGCGGCTGCCGAGATTGGCACGATCTGGACACAAGGCTTAAGCGATCTCCGCGCGAAGAACTGCCCGCGCATTCCCAAACCCCTGACGGACATTTGCAGATCGTCGAGGATTTGACGCTCCGTCTTTCAGAAGAACTCGGCACGGACTGGTCAACGACGCTGTACGCGATGTCGATTGCCCACCTGCCAGGCGTCCTACTGGACTCGCCTGATGAATATGGGCGGGTTTGGCTTCGGTTGATGTATCGGGTCTGTGAATTTTCCGGTCAGCGGAAGGCGCCCGGTAGTATCGTGCGGCTGAAGGTTCCGGGCCGGATGGGAAATCCCGGTTATTTGCGGGCGTACGGCCGGCCGACCTATCTGGTGACGCATCGCTCAATCGATACGTGCGTTGCAGATTTCGAGGTTGCGTTTCCGCGCAAACCAGTTGAGCCGTTTATTCCGGCCCGTCTGAAATATGCCTATGGCTGTTGGACGGAAGAGGATGGAGCTGAGGTTCTGTTTTCGCGCGACTACAAACCGCTGTGGAGACTTCGGGAGGGATGCCGGCCTGAGCGTCTGGAACCGTGGCTCTGGATCGATAAATGCGATGAAACCTGGTTTTGGGATGACGTGAACCCGCCCTGGTATAGCAATGCGCGGCAGGAGGAAGAAGAACAGCGGCTGCGCGATTACGGTATTACCGCGCTTCCCAAACTGACGGACATTCTGCCAGAGGTCATTCTCAGCCCGGAGCTTCGGGATGTGGCAGATGCAGTGGATGTGATTGCCAAGCGGGAAGCCCCGACCTTGATGGAGACGTATCACGGCATCTTCAGAATGCCGCGGTCGCTGGAAGAGCGGAGGCCGATTTGACGGGTGGGGACGTGATGCAGGCGTCCGCCGAGCCTTATCTGGATTCCGAAATCCTGGCGACCTTGCGGCTGTTTCTACAAGCGTTTCCCGAACTTGAGCGGATGCTGGGGCCGCCCGCGCAATTCACGCTCGTCCTGGACGCGAATGTCGCGGTCAGCGACCTAATCCGTAAACACCGAAACCCACAACTGAAGCAGACGGCCCTAGAGGAAGCAGTCAAATCCAGCGCAATAAGGGTGTGCGCCCCGACTTGGCTCGACCAGGAAATGGTCGAAAGCACGATCCCGCAGGTATCTAGTAAGCGGCGCATTCCTCAAGCGACCCTGCGAGAGCTATGGACCGCATACAAAGCGATGATCATCTGGGATGACAGCTATGCGGAGTCCGGTAGTGACACGGCTTCCAACGGCGATGAGACAGACGTGCCTTACGTGGCCTTGCTGGAAAGCCTGCAAGCCGCCGCAATCCTGAGCCGCGACAAAGATATCGACCGACTGGGTGGTAAACGGATCGAT
>DOEZ01000605.1 GCA_003532715.1 Planctomycetaceae bacterium | reverse complement strand
CGTAGTGTGCTCGAAACGTCCCCATCCGTCAAGCCGCCCATCGGCAGCCACGCCCAAAAAAGCGAGGTCCGCGCGAGCCAATGCTTCGAGAAAGGCCCTCGGCCCAAAGACCACCCCTTCGCGTTCTTCGCGCCTTGGCGGGGAAGATCAATCCGCCAAGCCGATCCACGAAGCGTGCGGACGCCGCAGGATAAGGACACCCGGCAGGCTGAGGTCCGGGAAGAAATTCACTCGACGCGCGGTCATCCCGTGCTTCGGGGTGTTCATCCACGAGTCAGGAGATTGCCTGAAGAAACCGCCCGCCGCTTTCGTACCAACCGTCGCGCGTGAATCGGCACCAGGTCAGGTCGATCAGGAAGCGTACCCAGTTCCCGCCGCTCGTTTCAAACGCAACGATCATCCGGCGATAGGGCAACGGTTTGGTGTGGTAGAAGCCAAGGCCGCGCTCCGAAATATGCCTGCCGACGACCACGATCATCTCTCCCTCGATCGGCGTGTTGTCCTCGCCCACCGGCGTCAGGTGGACCAGGTGGGGGAACGGATAACGCTGGTCCGAACGGCGTTCAACCGACGTCGTACGCGGCCGGAAATTGGTCAAAAAGCCGGCGATCCGGGATCGAGTTGTTTCGTCGACCGAGGACCATGGCTCGCCGACCACGGCCAGACTGTCCGGCACCTGATTGAGAACCGTGCTCATGAGCAAGACTCCAAGGGACCATGATCGACTTGATCGACCGAATCTCGGATCGATTCGCCTCCGGCCGGAGGTTCAAGAACCGTTCCGCGACCGGAACCGTTCGTGTACGCGGGCGAAGCGCGTCGATCCTGGCTGCAAAAAGTCGCTTGTCGGACGATACCAACGGAAAAGACGAGTTCACTGCCCGTTTTCCCCACGAACCGATTCACGGATCGGCCAAATTAAACGTAGGTCGCGAAGAGACGCTTGTCAAACGGGAAATCGGCCTTTGCGGGGAATTCTCGTGCCGCCTTCATGCCGCCTTTAGTTCACAAGTTGCGTCCTGATGGCTCCAGAACCGAATCCCGACCGTGAGGGAGGGGTCCCCTCGCGTGACCGACGAACTGGAATCGGCGCTACAGCGAGATGTGCTTCTTGCCGACGTCCGACGGCTGTCCCTCGGACTCGTCCGAGATGTAATGCTCGCGATCGTCGAACTGCGACGAGCCGGCCGGTTCGTCGGCCGCCGTCGAACCGCCGCTGTTCGCCGCGAGAGCACGGCGAGTTTCGGCCAAGAGCGCCGCGTCGGGATGTCTGGCCAGCGCCCGGTCCAACACGATCAACGCCGTCTCGTCCCTGCCATGCACGGACAGCCAGTCGGCGTAGCGTCGGATTTCATCGATTTCGATTTGGGCCGCCCAACGCTCGCCGTCGGGCGACCGGCCGGCCGCGTCGAGAACGTCGAAGGCCACGTCGAGCCGGTCGGCGGCCAGAAGCGTTGTCACCCAACGGCGATAGACGCTCGACAAGGTTTGAGCGAACCAGGGCTCGCCGGGCAAATCGCGCCGCGCCGACCGCAACACGACGCACGATTGCTCGAAGCGTCCCTCGCGGCACAGTGCCTCGATCCATTGACGATGGACGTGAATAAAATTGGCGTGGAACGCGCGGAAGCCGGAATCGACGGCCAGTCCGGTTCGCAGCAATCCGGCGGCCACGTTGTATCGGCCGGCCGATCCCTCGGCAATAGCCCAGTTGTTCATCGTCGCCAGCAAATTGCCGCGTGCCGTCTCGCTCGACGGATCGAGCCACAACGCCTTGACGTTCGCCTCGACCGATCGCGGGTAGTCCTTTTGCAGCAGCAAATCGACGCCCCTGTTGTAGTAGATCGTCGCCACCAGGCCGACGCCCGACACTTCGCGCCAGCGGCCCGTGAGGGAAGCTGCGTCGGGTCGAAATCCGGTCGTCTTGGCCACCAGTTCGGCCCGGCGCGCCGGGTCGTCGGTCATGCGGAACCAGGCCGGGCACGTGCTCTCGACTTCGAACGTCTCGTCGTCGAAGTGCAATCGGCACATGGCGTGGCCCGTCAATTCCACCCCGCGCGCGTCGAGCTCGAACCGTTCGGCCATGTAGCAGAACAGAACCGACGCGCTGACGCAGTTGAACCGGCCCGACTTGACGACGGAAATCAGATCGGTCGCGTCGAGCCGGTAACCGCCGTGCAGTATTTCGCGGTGCATGAACTCGAAGACGACCTGGGCGCGTTGCCGGGGGGAACCGGCAACCTTGCCGGAGCGGGCCAAGCGGTCGATCATCGCGTCGACCCGGTGCTGGTAGTAAGTGATTTCGGCCGGATTCTCGACCCCGGCCGCCACCAGCGCGGCCGAAAGAAGCGTATGTTCGTCGAACCGGCCGTCGGAGGCGTCGGCGAAGAGGCGCTGTTCGAGCGGCGAAAGCGCGACCGGCATCAGCGGGACGCGCGACGGTCGGGTCGCCACCGCCGGAAGGGGCGTCGGGCCGACCGACGCCACGGCCGCGTCAGCCCGCGCCGCGGCGAACGTCGCAAAGGCGGCAAGCCACGCCAGACCCAGAAGAACGACGAATACCCGGTGGACGATCCGATCGACGGCTCGCGAAAACCAACGACGCCGCTGGGTCGATCGGCTTCGGTGCAACGTCGGTCGTGACGTCCGTCGCGACACCCGGCGAGCGTGTCGCGGCCGATACGATTTCGCGGACGTCCCAAAATACCGATGGTGGGTCGGAAGATTGGCGTTGAACAGTGGCATGGGCGGTTCGGTTATGGCAATAATGACGGTGGAAACAAATCACCCGTCCCGAAATCGCGGGACCTACGTAGACTATTCGCAACAAGTATACGATGCAGAATAACAACGCGCCGGCAAGAATCGGAACGAATTCACGTTGTTTCGATTCTATGAATGAGCGCGTTCTTGACGAACAATCGAGCGTCGTGATCCGAGCGACGATTCATGCCCAAAGCCAGTGAATCGGCAGCGCATGCAAGCGCTCGGCGAAAGGAACGGGCGTTTCGCCCGTGTACAGAACGACGCCGCGAACGAATCGCTTGCCTACCGCGCCGGCGAGCGTTTCCAAGCCGCGAAAATCGTGTCGATCGACGGTCGCGCCGGCTTTCACCTCGATGCCCACCAACTGGCCGGAAGCGTCTTCAAGGACCATGTCCACTTCCTGGCCGCTGGCCGTGCGGAAGTGGAACAGCCCACACTTCTTTCGCGACCAGCCGAGCTGCTTGAGTAGCTCCACGGCAACGAAGTTCTCCAGCACATGGCCCAAGAGCGTGCGATCCGCTTGCAGCCGTTCGGCGTCGACGGCCAATAGATGCGTCAACAGCCCGGTATCCAAGAGAAGGAGCTTCGGCGACTTCGCGAGTCGCTTGCCGATATTCATGAACCAGGCCGGAAGCAGCCTGACCAGAAAGGTCATCTCCATGACCGTCAGATATCGCTTCAACGTCGTCTGCGGCATCGAAAGAGCCCGGGCGACGTCGGCATGGTTGACCAACTGGCAGGTTCGTGACGCCAGCAGCGCCAGAAGCCGAGGAACTTTAACCAAGCGATCGATATTCGCCAGATCGCGAACATCCCGCTGCAAGATTGCGGTCAGGTAGGAATCAAACCACGCGTCGCGACGTTCTTCCTTGGTGCGAGTTCTCGCTTCGGGATACCCACCGACGACTAATCTCTCGACAATCTCCCGTTGCGTAAGTGCCTTGGCATCCGGAGGGTTCAAGGTCGCGCTGAACAACTGCGAGACAAACGTCTCCTGCCGCCCGATCAACTCTCCCTGGCTGAAGGGCCAGAGCGTATGCAGTTCCATGCGGCCGGCAAGCGATTCCGAGAGCTGCGGCAGCGCCATTACGCTGGCCGAGCCGGTCAGCAGAAATCGCCCGGCGCCTCGTCGCCGGTCGACCTCCGCCTTGATGGCGAGCGCAAGGCGAGGAACCCGCTGAACCTCATCGACGACGGTTGGGCCTTTCAGGCCGGCGACGAATCCTTCCGGATCGCTCTCGGCCGCCGACAGCACCGCGGCCGAGTCCAGCGTCAGATAGTCGGCAAAGCCGTGCTCGGCGGCAATCGCCTTGACCAGCGTGCTTTTTCCGGTCTGTCGGGCGCCCTGCAAGTAGACGACCGGCGTGTCTCGCAGGGCATCAACAATTCGGGGGGTGAGGTGGCGAGGGATCATGGCAGTCAATTCTACCGCGCCGTGGATGAATATCAACCACGCAATGGACGATTTGCAGATGCCACAGGCGGAAACCTGCCGTTGCCAAGGTGGGGTCAAGGCCGGTTCTGGACGTGCGACAGGGGCGGACCGGAGTTGNNTAAGACGGCTAACGGGCACGGGCCCTGTGCGCGCGGATCGGTTCGCGGCCTCGCGACATATTACCCCTCCACGCCGAGGCCGGCAATGTCAGCGACGCCTCCCGTCCTCCCTGGGGAACACCACTTCTTGGGGTGACGAATCGGGGCCGACAGGATTGACGGCGGCTCGATTTCCTGGGATCATACAGCTGTCAAGTCAGAAGAGGAGGCTCTGCCATGTCCAAAAGACTCGCGGCAGCGGTGGCGGCTCTATCCATGCTCTTGTGGTTGATCGTCTCTTCGGCCGAAGCGGGGTGAGGCCCCCGTCCTCAGCCGTCATGTTGGTGGCTACCGTTTGTCCTCGTTTGGTTCGTTCTCGCGCCGACCGCGTTATGCACCCTCGTCGCCGTGTCGTGCTGGTTCGCCTACGGCGGCGGAAGACGTTACGCGGGATTCGTGGTCCTGGTTTTTGGCGCGTTGTTGACGGCGGTCGCCGTGGCGGACTATTGCGGATCCGACGACCCCGAC
>DOEZ01000695.1 GCA_003532715.1 Planctomycetaceae bacterium | reverse complement strand
GTCCGGTGCCTTGGACCGGGCTCGACGTGCTTATGGTCCTTCTGTTTTACTTCTTGTGCAACGTGCTGGTTGCCGCGGTGGGGTTTCACTTACTGGGGCCCGAAATCACGCGATCGTCGGTGATCGACGATCCCAAGGGCGCCGAGGCGGGCCACTTGATCGTCCGGCTTCTTCTGGAATCCGATCGTTGGACCGTCTTTGCGTGCGTGGTGTCGGCGGCGGTCGTCGCGCCAATCACCGAGGAGATTCTTTTTCGGCTGTTTCTTCAGGGATGGCTCGAGAAGGTTGATCGCGATGTCCGGCGATGGGTGCCCGCGCTGGTCCGGTGGTTTCGCTGGGGCACGTTGCCGGTCGTCCTTACTTCGCTGTTGTTCGCGTCGGTCCATTTTCGCGGCGAAGTCCGCCAGTACAATCCGCTATTCCTTGTCTATCTGATCATGGGAGGGAGCATCGTCAAGATGGCCGCCACGGCGATGGCGTTGGGGGTGGCCGTGGTCTTTCGGGGCGCCCGGGCCGCCGATCTGGGCTGGGACGCGAAGCGATTCCTTGAAGACGTCGTCCTGGGACTGACGGCACTGACTGCTGTGATCGTGCCGATCTACGTGAGTCTGGCATTCCTGAACAACATTCTGCCGCGGATCACGATCCTGCCGAAACATGTGGCCCCCGATCCGCTGCCCCTGTTCTTCTTCTCGCTGGTTCTCGGCATGCTCTACCTGCGAACGCACCGCATTACGTCAGCGATCGTCGCGCACATGGGTCTGAATGCCAGCAGCTTGCTGTTGCTTTGGTTAGCAATGGGGTGAACTGCCCGGGAGTGATTCATCCGGTTTGCTGTTTCGCCACTTGCGGACAGTGGGCCGACGTGATACGGAATAGCGGAATAACAGTTAGGGTGGGGCGATTGCAGCGAGTGTTTCCGTATAGCACATGGTTTTTCGGCAATGCTCGCTGCAATCGCCCATCCCTTCTAGGGTCGTTTCGCTACGGAAGCTACTTGTCTTTCTTCTTTTTCTTGCGTTTTTTGCCCTTCTTCTTCCCACCGTCTTCCTTGCAAAGGCCGGTGCATTTTCCCTTTTTGCAGTATGGACAACTCATCAATGGGCCCTTTTTGCGTTTGAACGGGCGAATCGAGGTTAACGGCTACCGGCGTCGGGTGTGCATGAATGCACCATGAACTGTACTCACCAACCTCGCGAAATTCAAGGCGTCGGCGGAGGAAAGTCGGTATTCGACCAGTTCTCATGTTGTGGGTGCCACGGGCATCTTGTCCGTGTGCTCCGCGAGACACTGTCGAGACGCCAGTGACAACCAGAATTCGTGCCTTGACAAAGCGTTATTCTCCCGCGAGTGTTTTGAGCCATTCCGACAGATTCTCCAACCGGCCGGCGAGGACGTGGATGACGCCTTCGCGGTGTTGCAGCCGGCCGTGGGCCAATAGCAGCGTCGCGCCCATGGCCGCCGAGCGGAACCGTTTCCAAACGTCGGGCCGAATGATCAGGTTCGCCGTGCCCGACTCGTCTTCGAGCGTCACGAACGTGATTCCCTTGGCCGTGCTCGGCCGCTGGCGGAGCAGGACAATGCCCGCCACCCGCACGGGGCGTCCGTCGGGAGCCGTCTTCAGGTCAACCGCCCGGATAACGCCCCGCTGGTCCAGCCGTTCGCGCAGAAACGCCATCGGATGGGCGCGAAGCGACAGGCCCGACGCCCGATAGTCGGCCAGAACCTTTTCGGCCGGCGACATGCCGGGCAGGGGCGACGGTCCTTCGGGCGGTCCTTCGGATGGTTCCTCCAACGAGTCGAACAGCGGCAACCGTCGGCCGTCCTGGGCCAGCGACTGCCAGAGCGACTCGCGATGGTCCAACGCCAACGAGCCGAATACGCCGGCCCGCGAAAGCCGGTCGAGCGCCGGGCGCGGCAGATCGGTACGCCGGGCGAAATCGTCGATCGACCGAAACGGTCCGTCCCCCCGCGCGGCGACGATTGGTTCGGCGTGACCTTGCGACATGCCGCGCAACAGGCAAAACCCAAGCCGCAAGGCCGCGTCTTCCAACGTGCAGTCCCATTCGCTGAAGTTCACGTCCACTTCGCGGACTTCGACGCCGTGGTCGCGCGCGTTGCGGACCAATTGGGCCGGTGCGTAGAATCCCATCGGCTGGCTGTTCAACAGCGCGGCGGTGAAGGCGGCCGGGTAGTAGTATTTCAGCCAGGCCGACACGTAGACCAGCAGCGCGAAGCTGGCCGCGTGGGATTCGGGAAAACCATAATCGCCAAACCCGCGTATTTGTTGAAAAACGGCCTCGGCATATTCTTCGCTCAGGCCCTTGTCACGCATGCCGGCGATCAGCTTGCGGTGGAACTGGTCGATCAAACCGGGCCGCCGCCAGGCACCCATGGCGCGGCGCAACTGGTCGGCCTCGCCCGGCGTGAATCCGGCGGCCACCACGGCCAACCGCATGGCCTGCTCCTGAAACAGGGGCACCCCGAGCGTCTTTTCGAGCACTTCGCGAATCGCGTCGCTGGGGTACGAAACGGGTTCCTCGCCGTTGCGCCGGCGTAGATACGGATGCACCATGTTTCCCTGGATCGGCCCGGGCCGTACGAGGGCCACCTCGATGACCAGGTCATAGTAGCATCGCGGTTTCAGCCGGGGCAACATGCTCATTTGTGCCCGGCTTTCGATCTGGAACACGCCCATCGTGTCGGCGCGGCGGATCATCGCATAGACGTTCGGATCGCCCTCGGGGATCAACGACGTCGTTAAATGCCGGTCGTAGTGTCGCGCGACCAGGTCGAACGTCTTGCGAATCGCCGTCAACATGCCCAGCGAGAGACAATCGACCTTCAAGATGCCCAACTCGTCGAGGTCGTCCTTGTTCCATTGGATGACGGTTCGCCCGGGCATGGCTGCGTTTTCGATCGGCACGAGTTCGCACAGCGGCCCGCGCGTCATGACCATTCCGCCCGTGTGCTGCGAAAGATGCCGCGGAAAGCCGACCAACTGATTGACCAGTTCGACCAACTGGCGGCCGACGGTCGAATTGGGATCGATGCCCGCGTCGCGGCACCGGTCGGCCAGGTTCGGCTCGTCGTGAAAGTGTTCGAGCCGCCGCGCAAGGGCGTCGACCCGATCGAGCGACAGGCCAAGCGCCTTGCCGACGTCGCGGGCGGCGGAACGGATGCGATACGTAATCACCTCGGCCGTCAGCCCGGCCCGATCGCGGCCGTACTTTTCGTAAAGATATTGCAGCACTTCCTCGCGACGCTCGTGCTCGAAATCGATGTCGATGTCGGGGGCCTCGTTCCGCTCGCGACTGACGAACCGCTCGAAAAGCACGTCGGTCCGCTCGGGATCGACGGCCGTGACGCCCAGGCAGTAGCAGACGACCGAATTGGCCGCCGAGCCGCGCCCCTGACAGAGAATGCCGCGCGACCGGGCGAATCGAACCAGGTCCCACACGGTCAAAAAATAGGCTTCGTAATGCAGCTCTTCGATCAGCGCCAGCTCGTGACGCAAAAGGGTTTGCACCTTGGCCGGAATGCCGATCGGCCAACGCCGCCGCGCGCCGCGCCAGGCCAGCTTGTGCAGGTGGCTCATGGGCGTTTCGCCCGTCGGAGCGAGTTCCTCGGGGTATTCGTAACGCAGCTCATCGAGCGAGAACGTCGAACGGTTGGCGATTTCGATCGTCCGCTCGACGGCCCCGGGCGCGGCGGCGAATCGTCGGGCCATTTCTTCGGCCGAGTGCAGGGCCCGGTCGGCATTTGCCGCCAACAGGGCTCCCGCCTCGGCCACGGTCGTCCCATGGCGGATGGCGGTCAGCACGTCGCTGAGCGCTTGCCGCTCGGGTGCGTGATACAAAACGTCGCCCGCCGNNTCGACAACCTGTTCCAACCGACGGCGATCATCGGGCCCCCGATGCAACTCGGCCAGCAGATAGCATCGATCGGTGAAAATCTCGCGATATTGGCCCAATGTTGTGTGCCACTGCTTGCCATGCATGCGAGTTGACGTGATGCCGTTATTCAGCACTGCTTGCGGGTTCCGGGTCGGACCATCATCGGCGGCAAGCAGTGTTGGCTCGCAATAGCAATAGCCGTCGAGGCTTTCGCAAGCAGTGGCACACTTTGATTCGTCGTGTAGTGAGTGGCATGGACGGCTTGTCCGTCCTTGCTCGTCGTCGAGCGGGACGACCCCGGCTAGCAGCCCTTCGGCATGTTCGGCCACGTCGGCCACATTCAAAAGGCAATCGCCCTTTTCGACCCGGCGGCGGCCCCGCGTAATCAGCCTGCAGAGCCGGCCGTAGGCAGCCCGATCGGTCGCCCAGAGAACCACCGGCGGCGCGTCGTCGGGCGTGATCTCGGCCCCGACAATCAACTTGAAACCGACGTCGCGCGCGGCCGCGTGGGCTCGGACGACGCCGGCCAGGCTATTGCGATCAGTCACGGCCAGCGCGGCCAACCCCAACTCGGCCGCCCGATGGATCAACTCGTCGGCGTGTGAGGCGCCTTCGAGGAAGGAAAGGTTCGTCTTGGCGTGCAACTCGGCGTAGTTCATTGAAACCGCCCGTGCAAAAACCATTGTCCGTCGCGCAATCGCCGGAAGAGCCAAAGCCAATGTCCGCGACTTGTTTCAACGCGGTAGTAATCGCGGCCGATGCTTTGACCTCGCCACCAGCCGGTTTCGATTCGTTCGGGTCCCAAGGCGCGAACGACCCGATGGACGTGGCCGCGATCCTCGACGTGCCCTGGCAGTCCGTTGGGGCCGCTGGGCGTCGGCCGCAACGCAACGGGCCGCGGCAGCAACAAGAATGGCCTGGGCGGCAAGGCTCGGTCCGCCGCCGCGGCCGCTGTCGCCGAAGCATTACGTTGCTTCACTGGCCCATCGACCAGTGGCCGATAGCCGTAGGCCAACTCGGGCTGCGAGTCGGCGGCAAGCCGCGCGCCCAGCACGGCCGCGCGGCCCAATCGGCCCGACAACCGATCGATCAGTTGGGCCAGCCGCCGGGCGTCTTGATGGGCGCTGTCGGTGAAAAGTTCGGTTTGGCGATACTCCAGCGGGACGGTCTCGACAGCCGCGACGCGGATCGTCGCCACCGGCGACGTGAGCCAATGGCGTTCGAGTTGCATTGTGGCCAGCTCGAAGATGTCCTTGGCCGACGTGCTCGCCCGGTACAACCCCACTTCGAGCCGTAGCGGCCCGACGGCTTTCGCGCGAGCCAGCGATGCGCTTTCAATGCGTTCAAACACAAGCTCGCAGACGAGCCGCGTGATGCCGTGCCGCCGACTCGCCACCTCGGCGGCGACCTGGTCGATGAGCCGGCGCAGATTGTTTTCGAGCGCCGCGCGGTGGGCGGTCGGATGCTCGAAAACGTGTTCGGCCGCGACGGCCGCTTCGGGCCGATGGCTCCGGATCGGCTCGTCGATCTGCCCGAGCGTCTGGTGAAGCCGCCGAAGCAACTCCGGGCCGAATCGCGACGCCAGCTCGTCGCGCGGCAACCCCATCAGCGGACCAATCCGGTCGATGCCCAACGCGCCAAGCAGCCCGACGACCGACGGGGGCAACCGCAACGCCTCGACCGGCAACGGTGCCAGGGCCTCGGCCGTTTTGCCCGGCGGGATAATCGTCGTCGCGGCTTTTGTAGCACGATTTCTGCTTGCAATCGCGCCGCAACAGGCCCACGCCGCGCCCAAGGTGTCGGCCATTGCAATCTGAAAACGGAGCCCGCGCCGCGCCAAATCGTCGGCAATCCGTTCGACCAGCGCCGCCTCACCGCCGAAGAGCCGGCTCACCGATGTCGCCTCCAAAAACAGGCATTCCGGCCGATCAGTCGATTCGAGCCCTACCGTGGGGCTGAACGGCTCGCACTCGGCCGCGAGTGTTTCCAAGGCCCGGCGATCGGCCGTCGGGTCGTGCGGTTCGACGTGGAGCAATGCCTCATCGACCAGAACGCTCGCCTCGGCAAGTGTCATGCCGGCATCAATGCCCGCGCGCGCCGCCTCGGCCGAGCAAGCGACGACGCGGGCCGCGCCGCGCGCGTTTTCATGCAGCACGACCGGCCGCTCACGAAGCGCGGGCCGCGCGAGCAAGAGCCGCTGGACGGGCCAGTTGGGCAACCGAATACAGACGACACGTTTGTTCATCGATCTCGACATCCACGGTGTGTTCACCGCCAACACCCCGAGCACGCAACAACCGAACGCGAAGCCGCCGCCGTTGGCCGTCGGAGGACAGCGGCTCGGCCGTCAATCGGACTTCGGCCCACGACGGGTCGCCACGCGTTTTCTCGGGCCGAATCAACAGGCCCAGCCCCCCGCCTTGTTCGGCGGCCAACTGCATCCGGCGAAAATCGCGTCCGTCGATTCGGCCGGCCCAGGCCAGCATGGCCCCGACGGCCGGCGAACGGAGCACCTCGCAAGCGGCCCAGGCAATGTCCTTGCGAGCGGTCGCTTGGACCACGATCAATCGCCGCGGATCGATTCCCCAGCGAACGGCCTCGACCGGATAGAACTCGCCGCGCCGGTCGAAGACGACCAAGGCCCCGCCGTCGGCGCATGCGTTTCGCGCCGCGGCCAGAGCCAAAGTCGCTGCCGCGGCTCCTTCGCACGGATCGAACCATTCGACGAGCGAACCGGGCGAAAAACCGCCACCCAGCAGCCGATCGACCGGCTCCATGCCGCTGGAAATCCGTCGGGCATCGCCGGATTGCCGGTATATCTCTAGTCGTGTAATCATTCGACGGAGTTCGTCGAGAGGATACGGTTGGTTTTTTTCCATGCCAAATGACCTTTCAGGAAAGTATACAGGCGTACAGTATCTGTGTCAATTTGGTATCGGAAAAATTAGGCCGGAAATTTGGTCAATTTCTCGACCATGCGACACGAACGGCCATGCAAGAATCCGTCTCGATGACGGTTGTCCCTATTTGGGACTATAGAGTCGGCAATTCCTGGACGACGGCGAAGGTCAACGGATTCCCGTCCGTCGATTTCTTGCGAATAGCGGATGACCGCAACTCTATTTCTGGAAGAGGTGCGTGCGGGCATCCGCTTCCTGGCCAGCGACATGTGACGGCCATACCACAACGTGATTGCCGCGTGGAACGGGCATGGGCGACGCCGTCCAAGTCCGCCCGGTGGCTGGCGAACCCCGTCGCCGCTACGCGCGAAGCTGTTCGAGTATGCTCGGGTCTTGGATTTCGGTGTCGCGCGCCAGCAAGATGGTTTTCGAGATGACCTCGGCCGTGCGAGGGTCATCGTCGGCGAAGGGAAGAAACAACCGCCCTCGGTGTTGGGCCGGGACGGCCACGATGCAGACGGCTCCGCCCGGCAGGCGATGCACCGTCGCGCTTCCCAGGTGGACGCTGTAGTTGCCCAACCGACCGTCGATCAGGGCGTGGGAGTTCTTGATTCGAACGTTCGTCAGATTCAGCAACCTACAGGTCTCGCGCAAAAGGGATGCTCGCATTTCAACGGTCGAGGCGCTGGCCTCCGGGTCCACGTCGCCTCGATGGGCAACGCTCACGACAAGATCCATGTCGCGCATGACCTCGCTGAATATCCGCGGGGGCACGTCGGCCAGGGCGAGCGGTTTGATCTCGTCGCGGCGTTGGAAGACGACGCCCTCGATCGTCAGCCCCTCGATGTCCAGCGGCGAGCCGAGTCCGAAATCGAACGAAACCGCGACGGTCAGATCGGCGTCGTGGAAGGTCTTCCACACCCCGTCGCGTGAACTCCATCCGCGCTGCCCCCACAACGCGAGGGCCTGTTTGGGATGGACTTGCTGGCCGGCGTAGCGTTGCGAGACCGTGCCGTCGCGTCGCTCCTGCTTGCTGACGACGTACAGCTCCCGGAAGACTTGTTTGAACGGTTGGATTCGCTCGGCCTGGAAACACTCTCGCTGGTAGTCGTGCCACGCACCGCCCGATTGCAGGTCATGAGCGTGGGCGATTCGCAGCGATTCGTTTTGCTTGACCGGCTCCAGTTTGCCGCTTGCGTCGCGCAGGGCTTTTCCGTTCTTGTCGGGATATCCCATGATACCCTCGCCAACCAGAACCAAGCGACTCAAGAGAGGCGCGAGGATGGCATGGCGGCAGAGTTGGCCGAGTTCGGTCCCCGAGAACGCATCGCCACGGCACATGGCCGTTTCCAGCGACACCCTCATCCGCGAAGCCTGACGTTTCAGGTGCTTCGCCTGCTCGGCGAGTTCGGCGATCTCGGGACTCTTCTTCACCACGGGTGGGATGGACTTGAGCTGTTTGCCGGAACGCTCGACGGTGAGTTCCGGTTTTGCGTCGTCGTCCAAACCCAGGGTCACCGTCACGCCGTCCTTGGTCACGGAGATCGGTCCCTTGGCCAGCTTCTTGACTTGCTCGGCTTCCAGGGCCCACTCTAGCCGGAGCGGGTCGGCGTAGCCCGCCGTGCTCGCAAGGTTTTGCATGCCGATATCGACCGACCGCAGGGCCTCGGGCTTCGTCATGGCGCTGAGTCCGCGTGCGTATCGGCGGTATTCCTGGAGCACGTTGTATCGCTCGATCAGGTCGGCCCGACACTTCGCGCCCTTGGCCAAAGGATAGAGGCCCAGGAGGCGGACGTAGTCCTTGAGCTTGCGGTCACGCACCCCGTCCAAGAGTTGTTTGCGGTCTGCTTTGCCCGTCAGGACGTCGGCCATGAACTGGGCGTGGCGGGCCTGGGCGGCGTTCGCCGCGAACTTGGCGACTTCGGCCATCGCGTGCCAGCGTTTGGGGGTGACTTGCGCGTAGATACGTCGGA
>DOEZ01000647.1 GCA_003532715.1 Planctomycetaceae bacterium | reverse complement strand
GTGGCGTGTTTCGCGAATCGCGTTTTGCCAGGAGACGTTTCCAGCGAGCACGTCGCGAAGGCCGGTGTTCGGCAACGGTTCCAGTAAGCGTGTCACGCCCGCGTTTCGGTGGTCGGCATCGACGACCAGGATGCCGCCCTCGATGCGCGAGCCCAGAAGGGGATAAAACGCGGCCAACTGTCCGCCGCGTCGTTCGTCCTCGTCCAGACCCGCCATGAGCAGGACCATGTCGCCCCGCACGTTCATCCGCGCGAGGATCGCCCCTAGCAACTCGCGGTAACGAGGATCGACCGGTACGGTGGCGCCGCGGGCGGCGAGACTTTTGCCAAAGGGCGGCGAGGGCCGGGCTTCGTCTTCGGCTCGCGGCCGATCCGCCACGGCGAAGGCGTCTTCGACCGCGCACGGCTCGCCGAGCACCGCGAATACGTTTTCGGCGGCGCATGCTTCCTCGACCGCCTCGAAGGCCGCTTCGAGCGAGGCCAGAGGTCCAACCTCGGCCGACGATTCGGCCCGTGGAGCGGATTCAACCCGTGCCGACTGCTCGACCGGGGCCGACGATCCGACCGTTGCCGATTGGGTCGGGTGTCGCACGGGCGCGCGATCCTCAATCTGTTTCAACGCATCGAGCAGGTGGCCCATGACAATCCCTCGCGCAACAATGGAACTACTGCTATTTCTGACGCATTTTCGAGAACAACCGGCTGTATTCGTCGCGGCGAGGAACGGCTAGTCGCGGTCCAACCGTCTCGGTTTCGACCTCGTCTTCGCATTCGTCTTCAAGGACGATCATGCCATTTTGCGTCGCCGATGAGGCCGTTGTTTCACTCGCGCGTGGGACGCCGCCTTCCATCGCGCCCGGCGACAAGCGTCCGACGGCCGCGGCGACCATCGTCGCGGGAGAGCGGGCCGCCGCCCGCGAGTCGGCCGCCACGACCTCCTCGACGAAGGGCTCGGACAAGGTCGCGTCGGTGGTTTGCGGCGTGATCGCGATGCGAGCGGCTGTCGGTTCGGCGTGCTCGGACGCCGCCTTGCCCGGCCACCGCGGCGCGACCACTTGTTCCTCGGCGAACGATTCGGCGGGCGATTGCTCGACGGAGGACGCATCGCCGACGTCGAAGGAAGCCGCCGCCGACTCCGGCGCGTCGGCCGGCAATGGCGGAAGCCATTCGATCGGCTCGGCCGTTTCGGCGCCCGACTCCAATTCGCCGAGCGTTTGCTCGATCTTCTCGAATCGCATGTCGGGCTCGTCGTCGAAAGCGAACAGGTCGAGAACAGCCGAGTCGTCGGCGATCGACTCGCCGCGAACCGTCACCTCGCTCGCCGATTCGTCGCGAGCCGAGACCTCGTCGTCGAGTCCGCCGAACTCGATAATGTCGGGCATATCGGCGTTCGCCTCGTCGGTCCACGGCGTCGGCAACTGCTGCAGGTCGGCCCACGCCTCTTCAACCCGTCGGGCATCGACACTGGTCTTGCCGTCGGCATAGGCCAGCACCAGCGCGTGGTCGCACAGCAAATTCACCAGACGCCCGACGCCGTCGGTAGCGCGGTGGACGGCGGCGATTCCCTCGGTCGAAAAGATCTTCACCGCCTCGCCGCCGGCCGCCTCGATCTGGGCCCGAACGTACTGTTCGGTCTCGCATCGGTTGAACGGCTCGAGATAGCATCGCGCGACCAGACGTTGGCTGAACGCCTCGAGCTTCGGGCTGGCAAAACGCTCCTCGAGCGAGGGATTGCCGGCGAGGACGACGCGAACGCGCGATTCGCCTCCCTCGGCAAGGTTGGTCAACATGCGAATCTCGTCGAGCAGCCGCGTGGGGAGTGTTTGCGCCTCGTCGACCAACAGCACGAGCGCGCGGGGATGGTCGGCGGAGAGCGTTAGATAGTCGACCAGCGTCAACCGCGACTCGCTCTCGTTCATGCCGCGATAGGGCCGTCCTAGTCCGTGCAAGATGGTTTGGAACAGCGCGTTTCGACTGCTCAGTCGGCCGCTGCACAGAAGGACGACGGCCGACGTCGGCCGCAATTGCTCGGCGAGCACGCGGCACAGCAATGTCTTTCCGGTGCCCGAGGGGCCGACGATCAGACCCGGCCCCTCGCCACGCTGAAGACAGCGGAGCAGATTCCGGCGAGCCGCCTCAATCGTCTCGGCGGGAAAGTAGTAATGCGGGTCGGGCGCCGGCACGAACGGCCGACGATTCAGGCCAAAAAAGGTTTCGTACATCATCAAGTCTCTCTCGGCCATTGTTGCTTCTGCCGCTGCCTTCTTCCCCCGAAGTGCGCGCGGCGAGCGCGTAGCGGTCCATTCCAACAATTCGGCACACGCGTGCCAATCGCTCCAGCTTGCTTGATCCGCCAATCGCGACGGATCGCGGATCCACGTCCTTTCTTGAGCAACTCAATAATAAGCTCAGTAAGATAGGTAAGATGCAAAGTGATTAACCACAGGGGTGGAAAAAATGACACAAAACGCATATTCGGCCGATTCGGTTGAATAAGAAAGCTTAGCGCGGACTTGTCCCTACGCATGCAAGGGCGGGTCGGCAAATTGAGATGTCCATTTCGAACCGTGTAGTCCATATATTGGGGGACCCGAACCATGCGTAGTCTCTATTTCTTGGCGGCCCTTGCGATGCTCTGTGCGGCATCGGCACAAGCACAAACGCTGCAATACCCGGCCGCTCGCTCGGGCGTTGCGACGGATCCGTCGGTGGCGAGAATTGCCTATCTCGAGGACAAGGTGGCCAATCTCGAAAC
>DOEZ01000302.1 GCA_003532715.1 Planctomycetaceae bacterium | reverse complement strand
AATGGATCCTGAAACTTTTCCAGCTTGATATCTCCGCGTTTGCCGTTGCGGGAGCCTATGATTCCAAACCAACCCAAGGAGGAAGTGAAGGCCGTGAAGGGGCTCATCCTCCCTCGTGCTCAAGGCTCGTCTCTCGCGTTCCGCGTCGAAGACACGGCTGCCGTGAGTAATTCCGCCGAACCTCCTCTCCGTCGCGGCACCCGCCGGGCAAACAGTATCGCGAGCACGCCAGGGAGCAACGTCGCATTCTACGAGCGACGCCGGATTACCAGCATCGCGAGCACGGCCGTGACAAGCAAGGCCAAGGAACTCGGTTCGGGGACCACTCCTTCGCCTCTGCCGGTGCTGCTGTAACCCCAGTTGGCGGCCATGATCGAGGCGTCCGCCGCATTCACCCAACCATCATTGTTGAAATCACCGACGATTGCGCCTCCCGCGATTTGTGCTCCCCAGTTAGAGGCCAGCTTCTTGGCATCCGTGGCGTCGACAATACTGTCGCCGTTGGTGTCTCCTGGAATCAACGGGACCGTGGACACTATAATCGCGATGCTATTGTCGGTGCCTCCGTTGTAGTCGTACGTGTAGTCCACGGACCAACCGGGCAAGAGGCCGTCATGAATGGCGGGGGCGCCAACCAGTGAGCCGTAGGTGGCAAACACATAGTCACCCGCGGCAAGCGTATCGGTGCCGGCGTTGCTGAAGCTGAAGGTCGCGCCGGCAATGTCCAGTTCCCCGGCGATCTCCAAAAGGCTGATGGTATCGGTGTCGCCATCATATTCAACGGCCAGAGTTCCCTTGAGATCCACGCCGCCGCCAATGACGCCGCCGTCGCCCGCCAATGTCGCGCCGACTTGAACGTCGACGTTGCCGACAAGCGAACCGGTGAGCGCCAAGGTTCCGGCCTCGACTTTCGTCCGTCCGGCGTAGGTGTTGTTGCCGGCCAAGGTGAGCCTGCCGAGGCCTGCCTTCACCAGACCGCCGTCAACGGCGCTAGGAGTAAGAGCCACCGCGCTGACCGTGGCAGCGGTCACGCCCGGCCCACCCCTGAGGAGCTCCGCCACGAGCACGTCATCCTCTTGGTAGCCCGTGCCAGGATTCGTGACCGTGATGGCAGTGACCTCGCCGCCCGAGACCGTTGCGATGGCCGTGGCGCCTCGGCCCGTGCCGCCGGTGACTCGCACGATCGGAGGTCCGTCATATCCACTGCCGCTTGAGGAGAGGGTGACGCCGCCGACGCCCCAGCCGGTCAGGGCCTGCAAGGGCTCCGAGATCACGACGTTGTACCCGTCGGTGTCGATAGTGCCGCCTTCGGGACCGAGGAAGACACCACCTTCCGTCGCGGGCATACGCATGAAATGCGTCGCGGGATTCAGGACGTCGGCCGTGTCCGCGCCGGCCTTGAGGGTTCCGCCGTGGAAGTTGAAGACCCCCTCGCCGCCGTTTGCCGCCACGGCGGTCGTATAAACCTCGCGGGCGGTGAGCACGGCTCCCGCGGCCAGATTGAAGTAGCCCTTGCTCTTGTTCCCGCCGACCTTCAGGATCCCCGTCGTCATCTGGGTACCCGTTCCACTGACATTGATCTGTCCCCAAACGGTGTCGTTCGTCCCGGAACTGGCGGACCTTATCTCTGGCGAATTCATCGTTCCCCCGGTGAGATTGTAGAGGCCGATCGCGCTGCCCGAATTGCCCACCGGCATGTACGCCGTGACGTTGATGGTTCCACCCGATTGTTCGAGAACACCAAGATGGCTGATACCGCTGGTGTAACCGTTGCCGACCATGATGCCATTGGCGTTGATCGTGCTTTCGCTTCCGGAAATCTTGTAGTAGCCGTACCCGCCTTCTCCCGTCATTGCATTGGGAATGTTGTTGCCGATCCGGAGCCATGCGGTCCCGCCGATCACGACCGTGCCGCCGGTCTGCCTCACCACGCCCACCGACCCCTGGCCGTTGCTTACGGCCAGTCGGCTCGTCCCCGAATAGGTGAGTTGGAATGTCCCGCCGGAAATGTCCAAATAGCCCTTGCTGTCGGCCGAATTGCCGAGGTAGGCGCCCCCGCTTCCAGCCACCGAAAGCGTGCCGCCGGTGATATTGACGTTGCCTTGATTCGAAGTACCGTCGGCAACGTAGAAATTGTTCTTCACCGTCAACGACCCGCTAGTCTTCACGTTGATAGTTCCTTGGCCTCCAAACCCGTACGAGCTTCCAATATACAGCTTGTACACGTCCCCTGCCGCAGAGACGACGTCCGCGTAACCGTAATTCTGGATAATGGCATTGTCGCTCGTCGCATTGGGGTACGTGTCGTCCGACCAATTCGCGCTTTTGGCAAAATCGTAGTCTCCGAGGTCGTTGTCCCACTCCCGATCGGCGGCCCGCGCGCGGGCGGTCCATGCGGCGATCACCATAAGGAAGAGGCCGAGTATCTTGAAAAGTCGACTCATGACATGGCTCCTAGAGACACAAGAATCACGGGATTATCAGCCAATCCGCCAACAGGCATTCGTGGAACTACCTGAGAATCGTGGAGAAGTTTTTGCGGGACTTACATTCCCGTCCTCACCGTGGTGAATTCGGGATTCCCCCTTCACGGTTTGGATTACAACGGATGAAGTGGGACGCAGTGTCTCCGCGAGATTCATCCTGATCGCTCGCCGGCGCAGGAACAAGCCCTAAAGTGGCAGATATTTAGGGCGTTTTGGGAAGTATCCCGGAACGGGAACACCACCCGGTCGCCGCGGGCGGCGGTCGGCTAGGCGTTTTCTTCCCGGCAGTGCTGGCGGCGATAGGCGCGAAGCCCGACGCCCACGGAGCGGACGAACGCCGATCGCAGGCGCTTCGCATCGGAAAATCCACATGCGCGCGCGACCGCGTCGACCGTCAGGTTCGGCTGATTCACGAGCAAATGGCGCGCGTGGCGGATGCGGAGGAAATTGAGATAGGCATGAGGAGACCACCCCAAGACGCCACGGAACGCCTCTTGGAGCCAGCGGCGCGATATGCCCTGGTGGCGCGCGATCTGATCGATCGAGATCGACTCGGTCAGGTGGTCTCGCATGTAGCGCACGGCCGCGGCCACCTCCGCGTTGTCGATGGCCACCGCGTCCGTTGATCGCCGCCGGACGATGCCGTCGGGAGGAATCAGCACGTCGGAGGACGGAGGTTTCTTGCCCGCCATCAGCCGATCGAGCAGGGCGGCCGCCTCGTAGCCCACCCGATCCGCGCTGCGCGACACGCTTGAGATCGGGGGATCGTAAAACTCGCAAGCAATGGCGTCGTTGCTTATGCCCATGATGGCCACGTCGTCGGGCACGTTCAGGCCGAGCTTGAGACACGCATCCGCGACCATTCTGGCTCGGTAGTCGTGGCACGCAAGAACGCCGACGGGCGGAGTCAGCGATTCGAGCCAGTCGCACAGGGGGCGATCCACTTCAGTCCAGGCCGAGCTCTTGCTGATCGTGTGCGGCACGAGCAGGGTCGAACACGCGTGGCCCGCCGCTTCAATCCGCTCGCGGAACGAGTCGCCACGTTGGAGCGAGTACCACAACTCCCGAACGCCATAGTAGCCAAACCTTCGAAGGTCGCACTCCAGCAAATGCTCGGCCGCGAGTAGCCCCATGGCCCGATCATCGACCGTGACGCGCGGAACGGGGGATCGTTCGAGTGCCCCCGAAATGTTCACGACCGGAACGGGGAGCTGCTCGACGAGCCGGGCATCGGCGGGCGTGTCGATCATGGCGATGACCCCGTCGCCCGACCAGCCACGCAGATTTGCCGGGGAGATAACCGCCGACTCGGGACTCAGGCAGACGGTCCAACGTGAATGGCTCGCAACATATTGGAGAATTCCGCGGAGGTGCAACTCCAAATGAGGCATGCCCGGCGCGACGGCCAACGCCACTCGTTTGGTCTTCTTCCTTCTGGCCATGCGAACACCTTTCACGACGAGACAGTCGCGACCAATCTGACTATAAGCCACATTCGGGTAGCCCGCAAGGACTTCCGTAAACGTCCCGAGAAACTGCTGATTCCGGGCCGTGCCCCCGAACTTTCCGCACATCTCGTTCGAGATCGGGTGGATTACCGAGGCTGGTCGGTTTTATCGGGGCGACTCGGGACAAGCGGCGAACGCCGCGAGGGCGTTTCGAGGGCACGGCCATACGGTCTGGCTGTCGGTCCTTTTCCGAACCACTGTTCGCCGCATTCGCATCGCGAGGCAACCGGATAAGCATCAACGCGGCCTGCGGTGCCGGGCGTGCCGTTGTCGGCGTTTTCGCGTGATCTGTATCTATGCCCACCGAGGGGGTTGCTTGGTGCGTCGTCGCGAATTACGCGAGTGCGGTCAACGGGTGGCAAACTGGGAACGGGCGATTGACCCATGAGCGGGCCCACGGGCAATTTTTGGCTCTGCGTGCCTCATCATGGTCTCCTTGACGCTTGTCCGTCGCGACGCTATTAATACGGTAACGTGTCCCCATGGTCGCGCGGTCGGAGTATGGTCACTTATGTCGCTTTCGTTGGAGCAGGTCGTCAAGATCGCGCCGGACGATGCCTCGGTTGCGGCGGGCAAGAAGCTCATGGGGCCTGCCAACTGGCAGGGCCTGGGGCACAACACCGAGACGCTGTGGGGGCTCTGTCGAGGAAGCGCTACGTACCAGGTCAAAGTCGACCTCGGCAATCTCGGCTACCATTGCAGTTGCCCAAGCCGGAAGTTCCCCTGCAAGCACGTGCTTGGGCTGCTGATGCTCTTCGCCGCCTCACCCAATGCCGTATCGAAGGGCGAAGCTCCCGACTGGCTTAGCGACTGGCTCCAACGGCGTCGTAGTCGTGAGGAGAAGAAGGCGGCCCGCGAAACCGAGACCGCCGGGCCCAAGAAGCCGGCCGACGAAGGATCGCAACAGCGACGGGCCCAAGCACGCGAATCGCGAGTCTCCGAGGGCTTGGTCCGGTTTGATGTGTGGCTCAAGGATATTGCGCGCAACGGACTTGCGTCGATTGAAAACAAGCCGCGGAGCTTCTGGGAAGATCAGGCGAAGCGCCTTGTCGACGCCCAGGCTCCCGGCCTCGCCTCGCGCGTCGCTCGATGGGCGACGATTCCTCGGTCATCTCCCGATTGGCCGTTGCGACTAGTGGCGGAGATCGGACGGGCCAAGCTCTTGCTCTGCGCCTGGCAAGGGATCAACTCACTCGATCCTTCGTTGAGAAGCGAAGTGCGCCAGTGTCTCGGCTGGACGATTTCTCAGGCGGACCTGGAAGAACAGGGAGAGCACGTTGACGACACCTGGGTCGTTGTCGGCCAGTGGATCGATGATGAAGACCGCTTGCGCGTGCAACGGTCCTGGCTGGTCGGCCGGCATACGAATCGCACGGCCCTCGTGTTGCAGTTCTCGGCCGGAGGGCAGCCGTTCGACGAGTCGATTGTGCCGGGCAGCGAGCAACGGGCGACGCTCCTGTTCTATCCGGGAACCGCCCTACAAAGGGCCAAGTACTTCAAGCGGGAAGGCACGGTCGCCGCGGTGACCTCGCGCCCACCCGGTGCGGCCACGATCGACGCGTTTCTCGCGAGCGTGGCCGAACAGTTGGCCAGACAACCGTGGCTCACGGCGTTCGGAGCCGTGTTGCACGACGTCAAGATTTGTCCACGGAACGAGGCTTGGCTGGTCGTCGATCGCGAAAACCGCGGGATCCCACTCTCCGGACGCGACCACTGGAAACTGCTGGCTCTTGCCGGCGGACACGTCTTTGATCTTGCCGGAGAATGGGATGGCCATGCGTTGCGTCCGCTTGGCATGTACGTTGACGATGGTTTTCGGGTGTTATGATGGAAGAGATGGTTCGCATGGC
>DOEZ01000311.1 GCA_003532715.1 Planctomycetaceae bacterium | reverse complement strand
GCGAGGCGTTGCGGACCGAGTTGATTGGCCGCGGCATCGATGTGCTCGTGGTAAGCCCCGGCACGACGCAAACCGAGTTCTTCGACGCCGTGCTGGAGAAGAAGTGCGAGCCGGGCTGGCCCGAGCACAGGCCGGTCACGGCCGAGGCGGTCGCTCGGGCGACGATTCGCGCCATGCGCAAGGGACGCCATGCGATTACGCCGTATCTTTGGGGCAAGGTAATGGTCGGGTTGAATCGTCTTTCGCCGCGACTGATGGACGCCGTCATGGCACGCTACGCATAGTTGGGTCTTGTTGCGGAAGCAGGTGTAACAGGTAGGGTGGGGCGATTGCAGCGAGTGTTTCCGTAGAATTCACGCGTTTCCGACAAGGCTCGCTGCAATCGCCCCACCTTACGGTTGTTTCCGCAACAGAAAGTGGCTACCACGGTGTTTGCACGGTCTCTTCGCCGTCGATCGTGGCCAGTCGGGCCAGGAGTTCCATGTCGACGTCGGCACCGACAAAATGGACCGCGCCGTCGCAGCAGACGAAGTTCAATCCGCCCGGGTGATTTCCGCCCCAGCCGCGTCGGCACGGCTCGTCGCGTCCCGTGCCGCCGGCAGCCCCGCATTGGTCGAAATCGCCCAGCAGAATGCGGCTTTGGGGCGTGACGGCCGAAAGCGAAAAATGGGCGTGGGAATAAGCCCAGAAAGTCCGCCATTCGGGGCTGGTTCGCGTGGTCGATTCGCCGGCCAGGAGCGTTTGCGACAGGCCGTCGCGGACGTCTCGCATTTGCTCGACCGTGAATCCATAGACGCCGACCGCGTGGATCGCTCCGCGCCAGGGTGTCGGATAGCTGGTCAGATTGGCCGAATCGAGAAACCGCCACCCTTCGCTCCGCCCGCTCACGGCCCGATATGAGCCGGGCATGTAGGGCAGATTCAACAGGCTGGCCGAGGCGGGACCCGCCGCCGGAACAGTCGGTTCGTTCGGTGCGAGGTCCGACGGACAGGAGTAGACCGGCACGAACGTCTCGCGGGCCCAGCGGTTGACCTCGCCCTCGTTGTACGCGTCGTAGTCGTAGCCGGCCGCCAGCGTGTTTTGCTCCAGATACGGAAGAATGGCCAGTAGCCAATTCGCGCCGCTGTCGAGTTCGACTTCGCCGCCGACGCCCGGGCAATAGCCGGCCTTGGTCAACACGTTGCCTGGCGGAAAGTTGCCGGTGGCCGCGTGGTAGCCCTGCACGGCCAGACCGATCTGTTTGAGATGGTTCGCGCATTGCAGTCGCCGCGCCGCCTCGCGCGCCGCCTGGACGGCCGGCAACAGCAGCGCGACCAGCGTGCCGATGATCGCGACCGCGACGAGTAGCTCGACGAGAGTAAATGCTCGCCGCGGGACGATTTGTTCACCGCCGAGACGCGGAGACGCAGAGTTACGCCGGGAGACGCCGCTTCTTGAACCGGGGCCACCCTGGGTTGCTTCACCGTATCTCGACTTCATCCGCCGTGTCGCCTTCTTCTCAGTGCCGACGCGACGATACCCAAGAGAATCGCCAAGATGGCATTCGGCTCGGGTACGGTGGCGGCGGTTGCCTCGGGCATGCTCTGGCCCCAATGGGCTGCGAGAATGGCGGCGTCGAGCGAGTCGACGCGACTGTCGCGGTTGAAGTCGCCGTCGAACCAACTCGCGTGTGCCGCTCTTCCCCAAGCGTCGGCCAGTCGAACCGCGTCTTGCTCGTTCACGACCCCGTCGGCATTGGCGTCGCCGGGGATCAGCGGCACGGCCGGGGCGAAGTCGGCGGGCGACGTGGCCCACATGCGATATCCACTCGTGTAGTCGTCGGATTCCTGATCGAAGATTCCGGTAATATCGAGAGGTCCGGTCGGCAGCGCGGCGGAACTGAACGCGTCGTTGAAGCCCAGCTTCACGGCGAACGAACGTGTTCCGTCGGTTACAGTGACCGCACCATACTGGGTCCAGTTGGCGGCGTCGCTGATCGTGACGTTTTCGAGGGTCACGTACTGGGATTGATAGTACTCGGCACCGGTCGTGCGAGTCTGATCGAAAATGAAGTCTCCAGAGGCGTCCATCACGTCGTCGAGCGTGATGGATGTCGGCGCGAGTGGAACATCGCGCTGGAGAATGACGACGTCGAAATCGAAGGACGGATCCGTATTGTGCTGTTCGTTGCAGTTGAACTTCCCCTTGTGGAAGAACCCGCCACGGGCGTGGACTTCGATGAGATCACCCTTGCGGAGCGGTTCGGTCACGGGCGTTCCCACCCCGGCGCCGGTCGGATCGAAGACCGGGTAGTTGATGCGGAGCAATTCGGCGGCCCACTGTTCGGTCGTGTAATCGCCATGTCCGATCGGCAGCACGCTGTACTTTTGCGCCATGAAGAGCGCCGCGCCGCCGAAATCGATTTGGGGATCGGTTTCGGTCGTCTGGATGTAAACCTGCCACTGGCCCCCCATGAATCCGGCCCCATCGGCACTGTTGAGCATGTCGCGCGAATCGTTCAATACGACACCGCGGAACTTGTAGGCTTGCGCGTACGAGGGGGCGGGCAATGTCGGTATGGTCCAGGCGGGCGTTCCATCAGGGTTGACGGCCTGCATTACGGAAAACGGGACGTACGCGGCGTCGTCCCAGTTGATCTCGTCGGCCACGGCAAGCGGCCTCAGCGCGAGGAGCAGACCGACGGCGGTGGCCGTTTGGATGACAGCAGAGAGCATGGGGCGGCGGGACCGGGGGAACGGCGACTGGTGCATGGTGCTGTGCCTAGAAGGGGGTGTTACGTTTTATGGATGCGTAATACCGCCATTTTACGCGGTTCACGGTTCGCGGCAAGTGCTGTTGCGTGGAATGGGTGGATTGGCCTGGATCGCGGCTGGGCCCGCGCGACGGATGGACGAAACAGTCGAACATTCGCAACAACCCTTCGACTGTTTCGTTTTGGTTACGTCGTTTGTCGGTATGGTAAGTACTTACTGCGTAGCGACTTAAGAAATGCAGTGTGATCGTAAGTCGCGATTCGGTTTTTGGGGGGTGTGTTGCAAAAGCCCTGCCTGGTGAGGGGGGTGGTGGTTGGGGATTTGGGGATTTGGGGTGCATGGTTTGCTCGGCTTGGGGGCTGAACGTGACGAGGGGATGGGAACATAGAGATGATGTCTTAACATGACGAGGGGCTTGGTTTCCAGTCGAATAAATGGCCACCGGCGGAATGCGTGGCTCGATTCGAGACGCGACGTGACGCGACGAACAGGACTCACGCGAAGCCGCGAAGTCGCGAAGTGGGCGAGCGGTGAACGGAGGATGGAGAATAGAACGCGGAGGGGAGGGCTTATTGGCCCCATACGCAGGAAGTCAAGGAAATGACTGCGCAACAAGGACGACGAGGAAGGAAGGAGAACGCTGATTGTCGCTAATAGGCGCTAATCTTGATAATCAGCCGTGATGTCGAATCCTCGAAAGGCCGGGCATCACCTCTCGTCAGGCGACTACGATACGGCCTTCTCCGTTCTCTCGCGCAAGGTCGAAGACACGCGACCACTGGTATGTGGTGTATGGGCGACGGAAT
>DOEZ01000541.1 GCA_003532715.1 Planctomycetaceae bacterium | reverse complement strand
GCAGAATATCGTATCCTCACCCCCCTCCCGCCCTGCAAAAGAAATCGGCGGAAGAAGTGAACCATGCGGCAACGCTGCATAAGTTCGAACGCTTCCACTGAAACCCAAGGTCGATATCGGCGTCTTCCCTCCGACACCCGATCCCGGAGTTTCTCTTGACCCTTGCCTACGGAACGAACGGAGTGTCACGGGAGCTCGGTTTCACCGGTTCCTTCGTGAAGCCGGATGCGTGCCGACCCAGCGGATAGCTAAAAAAAAGAAGACGCATTCGTCCGTGCCAAGATCTGCCGGGGCTTCGCGCGTCCCGGATCGAGCCCCGCAGGGCCGATCCGGGACGCCCGAAAGGCGACCGCTTTCCCTTCTGACTCCGACGGACAACGGCTTCGACGTCGCGTTGGCGCGATTTTCAGGCGATCGTATACTTACCTCCCGTCGCCCACAGGCGTCTCGTCGCGCGCGGTCTTTTGGTCGCGCGCGATGCTCAGCCCGTCCAACGTCCGCAGTGCGTCGCGCCGAAGTCGCACGACGCGCACGTCCAACCGGGGCGATAGTTGAAACGGCGCGCGTCGAGCGCATCGAGATACTCCCGAAACAGGGCGAAGAGTCTCGCAAAATGCGTGTCGCCGCGAGCCGGATAGCGATGCATCAGGATCTTCGGCGTCTTGGTTTTCACCAGGCTGCGTATCTGCAGCTCCGATTCGATGCGGCCAGACACATGCCGAAACAGGTACGCATAGCTGCTCAGTTGCACCTCGTGGGTCACCTCCGCCGGCTCGGCCGAGCTGGCCGCCGTCTTGAAGTCGATGATGACCGGCCCGTCGGCCGCGTCGAGCACCAGATCGACGATGCCCAGCAGGGGAATTCCCAGGTCCTCGCCGGTCCGCGGATCGATCAGCGGCGCGCGGATCGCCGCCTCGACAGCCCGGGGGCGGGGTTCGTCCTGAGCCGTCCGATCCAGATAGGCCCGCAAGAGATGCGCGGTCAGCTCCTTGGCCTTGGCGGCCTCTTCCGTGTTGGCGAACGGTTGTCCTTGCTGGGCCATCGCCTCGTTCCAAAGGGTGTCAAGTTGACGACACACTTCCTCCGCCGCGAGCGTGAGGCCCTGTTGGCGATGGCGATAAAACACCTCCAGCCCCGCGTGACACAGCTTGCCAACAAAGAGACTCGGCGTGGTGGGCGACCTGACGCCGTCAACATATTGGATTTTCCACGCCAGAGGACATTTGGCCCAGAGCGACAGCTGCGACGGGCTCACGTAGTCCCACACGCCGCCCTGCGCCGAGGGGCGCGCCGGTTGCATCAACAGGTCCAGTGTCATGGCGTCGCTTCCTGCAAGGTGGTTTCGAGATCCAATTGCCCCGCGTGGATCGCGCGAAGCAGACGGATCAGTCCCGACGCTTCGGGGCCGGTCAACGCGGCGACCGGCTTGCCGAGCCGCACGAGGCTCAGGCTCTCCAACCCGCGAACACCCAAGCCGTGGATTTGGCGGGCCAACTGGTTCAAGTAGTCGCACTGCCGCTGCGACGCCCGCGCGGCGCCCGTTCCGCCGGGCGGAGCGCTTTCCTGCTCGGGTTCGGGGGAAGCCCCCTTCGCGCCGCCCACCGCGCGGCGGTTTCCGTTGGTGGCGGCGGTTCGCGCCGCCAGCGAGGCCGCGCCGTTGCCATCGGAACCAAGGGCGCCGTCGGATCCCCGGCGGTTTAGTTCGTCCTGGACCGCCTGGCGGCAGGCGGCGTAGGCCACGCGGACCAGGCGGTGAAATTCCGCCAGGTCCGCCTTCAAGAGTGAGCCGTCCAGCTCCAACTCGACGCCGCAGGTGGCGCCGATGCTGCTGTAGTTGGGCAGCCCGCGTTTTTCGGACCGCCCGAGACTGAGTTTCAAAGGCATGGTGTTCTTCTGCTCCCGGATTCGTAAACAAGGGGAATGCGGCGCGGGACACGCGACGCGACAATAGTGCGCTGCCCGCCTGGATCCGCGCCGCGCGACACGTGAGAACCAGGCACGCGGCGCGGATCCGACGCCGATCAGTGCGTCGGCTGCAACTCGCGCAGCGACGCCAGGGCCGCGGCGACGGCCCTCGATTTTCGGGAATGCTGCTTCAACGCGCCGAGCAGTGAGGCCGTTTGGCTCAAGGTCTCGCGCAACGAAGCGCGAACCGCCTCGGCCTGGCCGATCAACTCCGACAGCTCGCGCGGGCAGGCTCGACCCGAAGAATCGGTCTCTCGGAAGGGACTTTTGGGGCGGCCGTTTGGGGCAGGCGGGGTGCTGGTCGAAGGGGCCGAGCCCTTTGGGCCCTGGGAGGCGGACGACGGGGAATCGGAAGACGTCGAAGGCATGGGGTTTTTCTTTCTTCTTTCGTGGTGGCGGGAACGGGTTTTGCGACGGTGGCGNNGGTCCGACTGTCGCGGGAGTCGATTCGGATAACGTTTTCGGTCGCGACCAGCGCCGAGCCGGGGTCCAACGGGGCCCAGACGTAGCGGCGACGCTCGTCCATAGAAAGGACAGGCGATTTGGGATCGGTGACGTACACCGCGTCGAAGCCCATCGCGAGGGCGCGAAGCAAATATCTCCGATTCGTGTTTAGCCGAAGCGCTTGGCCCGAACAGGCGGATCGCGCCAAAATCACCTCGGTCGGTTTGGAAAAATCGGGCGAGCGGGCCCGAAGAACGGCTTGGCCATTGAGTTCGATCGTGACCGGCTCGTTGAACTCGGCCCCGCCGGGCAAGTGCGGCAGATGCTCCACCAAGAACCGGGCGTCGGCCCGGTGGATTTCGAGACTCGCCGCTGCAGCGCGAGCATCCGGTACGTGCCGCTCGATCTCGGGAAAACGCCCCTCCGTGTTGGCCTCCGACCAAAAAGTCCACGGCCCGATGCGGACAACGATCCATTTGTCGCGCTTGCCGACTTGCACGGGCGTTGCCTCGGGCAGTTCGCGGGAGCGGAAGACGCTGCTGCCGGGCAGCAGAAGATCTTCCGTCCAGGGAAACACGAACCCCGACTCCAGCAGAAGCTGGCGGCCATCGGTGGCGGCGATCGTGCCTTTTTCACCCTGAAGCTGCACGCAGCCCAAGGCGTAGCGGGCCGAATTGGGATCGGTCGTTTCCATGGCAGCGGCCAGGGCGCCGACAAGTCGGGGTTCGTTTTCGGCCCACGTCTCCGGCACCGGTGGAAACGCCTTCTTGCTGGTTGGCTCGGGCAGGTCGTGCCGGACAACGCACGGCACGGGGCCGTTTTGCC
>DOEZ01000495.1 GCA_003532715.1 Planctomycetaceae bacterium | reverse complement strand
TGGCCCGCACCCACATATCGCCGACGGCCCCGGCGAGCAAGGTCCGGCATCGCCGCTGTGTCGACGGTTTGCCGGGTGAGCGCTGCCGCAGCGGATTTCGTTCGAGCAGAATCACTTCGTTCAGATAGGCGTATTGGCCGAACAGCAGGATCCATGTGACGATGGGCCACACCAGCACGGCGCGCAGCAGAACCTGGTAGAGAAACAACTGCGGCAGCGACCGCGCTAGATCGCCCGCGATGCGCCGGCCCGAGGGCCGCTGCAAGAACACGGCCTGTCCGAGGTAGAGTGTCGCCGGCGCGGTGGCCAGCGGGATTTCCCAGAGAATGAACAGCGGCAGCATTAACAGGTAGCCCGGCGAAATCGTCGTTTCGGGTCCCTCGTCGATCATGCCCGAAAGCAGGTAGGCATTGAGCAGGATCATGGGCGCGATGCCCACGCTCAGGGTGACGACCAGCGGGCCGAAGTAGCGGCGGGTGACGCACAGCGCGAGGTCGAGGACTTCGCCGAACGACCGCTCGCGAATCACGATTCGCGTTCTATCCAACTGCATGCCGCCCCTCCCCCAAATTGACACTTGCTCCGGAAGGCCCGAAGGGCGACGTGCCCGCTTCCCAGACGTTCTCCGCCGGCAGCCGGTCGCCGCGGGGATAGCCAAGGACGAAGACATAGAAGACGAGGCTGGCCGCCGAGAAGACACAGACGGCCATCTTGAACGCGTAAGGCAGCGGCGACGGCGAGACGAACGCCTCGATCAGCGCGGCGAGGACGAACAGAATGACGAACGCGCCCATGGTGGGCATGGCCTCTCGCGCCGCGCGGCGCAACGAGTCGATTCGCGTCCGCCCCTTGGTGTACAACAACGAAAAGCCCAGGCGCATGCCGGCGGCCGACGCCATGACGACGGCCGTCAATTCGTACGGCCCGTGGGCCGTGACGAATTCAAAGAAGTTGCCGCTTTGGGCGGTGGTGGCCATGTGTCCGAAAAGTCCACCCAGCAAAGCCGCGTTGAAAACGGTAATCAACAGACCGCCGACGCCGAAAACGATTCCCAGGGCGAAACACCGCAAGCCGATGCCCGCGTTGTTCAAGACGTAGTATCCCAACATGAAACCTCGAAACGCCGGATTCTCGTCGTTGACCGGCTGCGAATAATTCTCCTCGACGCTTTCGATCGTTTCCTTGCCGACGACTTGTTGGGCGAACTCGGGCCGCGAGTAGCCCAACGCGGCCGAGAGCACGAACACGCCCCAGAAGATGCAAAACGCCAGACGCAACGACCAGTCGTTGAAGAGCTGGCGGGGGACGTCGACGAGGAGTTGGCGCGACCAGGTCGACAGGCGAAACAACCGGCTGCGATAGAGTTGGTTGTGGGCCCGGCCGACGAGTTGATGCAAGTATCGGATCGTCTCTCGCGGCAATTGATAGGCGTCGGCCAAGGCCAGATCGGCGCACGCCGAACGATAGAGCGAGGAGAAGCGGACCACGGTGGCCGCGTCGAGGCGACGCCGCCCGCGGCCTTCGAGACGCTCGCAGAGCATCTCGAGCGCTTTCCACTTCACGCGCCGGGATTCAAGCAGGTCCGATACTTTCATGAATCTCCATCTCCGCCGGGGACGAGGTTGCGATAGGGGGCGCGGCGGCAAACGGGCTATCCCCCTCGTCGGCGCCTTCGAGCGGCGCGGCATGTCCGTTGGACGCTTCCTCGTCACCGTCGTTGACAAACGTTCGGTTGTACAGGGCACAAAGCAGGTGGTCCAGGTGGGTCTGGTGGGGCAGGCCCAGCTTCTCGCGCAGCGGAACGGCCACATAGCGCGCGATCTGGACTCGCCGCGACGGCGAGAACTGCGCCCGGCGGCCGACGTAAAGGGCCAATGCCCTCGCCAATTGCCGATCGGGCTGAAACCAAGCCGGCAGTTGGGCCGTCAGACAAAGCACCTCGGGCTCGTCGACTCTCGCCACGCCGCGCAAGGCGTACGACTCCTCATGGACAACCATGGTTCCGCACGCCAAGTCGCCCACCCGCTGGAAACGATCGTTCATTGCCGCCGCGATCAGACCCGTCAGGTAGCAGAAGCCGGGTTGGAGGTCCGCGGCGCGGAGGACGTTTCGCAAAACGGCCTGCGAGGCGTTGATCGGCTGGCCCTCGATGGAAACGACGCGAATTCGCAGGAGCCGCTTGCCCGGCGTCTGACCGTTCCAAAAGGTCTCGAACAACCCGCCGTAGAAGAAAACACAGATGAAGACAATCAGATACCAGATTCCCAAGCCCCAATTTCCCAGAGCTATCGCATCAAAGGCAAACGAGAACGCAAACAGGGTGACGGCGCACACGACGACGCGAATCAACAGATCGACTAGATAGGCTTGCAGGCGAGGAAACGGCCCGGCCACGCGATATTGAAACGCGATGTTTTCGGGCGTGATGACTTGCACGCGTGTGTCGAGTTGCTGCCGGTCGATTTCCATGGCCTCTATTATCCACCACTAACGGCAATTTGCAACCGCCCGGGGGGGGAGTGTTGACCGGGGGACCGGGACTCCCGCTGAACCACCGCGGAACTGGGCCTTCTCGACGCAATGGAGCAAAATGGCAGACTCGTATTACCTGATCGAGCCGATCCGGTTACAATGGGGGCGAATTTTTCGCGCCCGGTTCGGTCCGGCGCCGTCGAGCCCACGGGACTATCCCGGAATGCGGCACGTTGGCTCCCCGGCCGTGACAATTTGGCTGAGACGGCCGATGGCGGTCGTCCCCAACTGGAATCGCTGATGACCGACCTTCTGCTGAGCCACGGATCGTACCTGGGGATCATTCTTTTCATGATCCTCACCGGGGCCGGTCTGCCCTTGCCCGAAGAAGTCGCCATCGTCGCCGCCGGCGTGCTTGCGTCGGTCGGTCGGCTCGATCCGTGGTTGGCGCTGGGCGCATGTCTTTTCGGCGCGTTGGTCGGCGACTGCATCATGTACTGGATCGGCCGCCACTTTGGCCGGCGCGTGCTCCGCGAGCATCATTGGTGGAATCGGTTCGTCAAGCCCGAGCGCGAGGCCCAAGTCGAACAGATGCTGCGCGACCACGGTTTCAAGGTGTTGTTTCTTTCGCGTTTTCTCGTGGGGCTGCGTTCGCCGGTCTACCTGTCGGCGGGGATCCTGCGTCTTCCGTTTCGCCGTTTTCTTCTGTATGATCTGTTCTGCGCAACGGTCGTGATCGGCACGTTCTTCGGTTTGAGCTATTACTTCGGCGAGGCAATCTATCGTTGGATAAGAGGTTTTGAATATGGCGCAACGGCGATCGCGGTCGTCGTGATCGTTTCCATCGTCGTCTATTTCTGGCGGCGGCGCGTGCGTCGTCTGGCCGAAGAGGCCTTGCTGGCGGCGGCAAGCGCGACGGCCTCGATCGGATCGGCCGACGGGCCCGAGCCGGCGGAGAAAGCGGATCGGGCGGGCCGGTCGGCCTCGGCCGCCTCGACGGACGCCCGCGCCGATCGAACCCCGGTCGCGACCAATGCCGACAAGAACACGATGGTTATAACGCCCGTTGCGTCGCCCGGAAGGCGTTGATCGGTGTCGAAGGGCCTTGGCGATGCTTGACCGCGCCGAGCGTGGTATAATCGCAATATGCCTTCCGTGTCGCAATTCGGTCCTTCGGAGGTTTCGATGCATCTCGCCCGCCACGCCACGATCCGCCTGTCGTTGTTGGTTCTGCTCGCCGTCGCCCTCGTCCCGCGCGGCGTCGAAGCGCAGGTGAAGATTGAATCGCATTGGCTCCGTTACGTGAAGTCGCGGCTTCAGTTGGGCGTGCGTTCGGGCCGGATTACGATCCAAGTGCGGCAGTCGGGTTCGTTCCAGAGTCCGTGGTCGACCGACAGCCAAGGCCGAAAGGAACAACTGACGATTCAGCACGATCACTTTTCGGACGAGGCCAGCCTGGCCTACCAGCGCGTCTCGCCCGACGAGAAGCTGGCCGTCTCGGCCGCGACGAACGGACGAGTCGCCATTCAGCGCGAGCCGGGCGAGCGCGGCAAGATCGTGCCGAGCGAATTCGTTCAGCCGCCGGCCGGGCCGTTGACCCTGACGTTCGGCAAGGACGGCGAGAAGACGACCATACAGACGCCCACGATTTGGCACTTGCTCTTGGCTCATCGCGAGACATGCGAACGGTACGTTCTGCCAAACCTAATGATTCTTCAACCCGACTGGAAACTTGCCGAGCAGGCCGATCAGTTGGAGAAGGAACTGCTTCGGACGGCGAGAGAAGAGAAGTTGCCCGATCGGGGCGAGTGGGCCGAGTTGGTCGAACAACTGGGCGACGAACACTACGCGCGTCGCGAGTCGGCCGACCGGCGGCTGCGCGCGTTGGGCCGACCCGTCATCGGCTATCTGAGAAGCCTCGACCGAAAGACACTGGACGCGGAACAGCAGTATCGCGTGCATCGCATCATTCAGTCGCTGGCCGATGCGTTGAACGAAGAGTCGACGCGCGAGACGGCGCTTGACCTACTGACCGATCGGACGATCTGGCTCACTCTGATGGAACGCGACGCGGAGACGACCCGCCAGACGGCGGCAAAGCACCTCGAACAACTGCTCGAGCGGCCGATCGCGTTCGACCCGGCGGCCGACGAGGCAACGCGACGTCGCCAAGTCGATGCACTTCGCAAGGAGTTTGCCAAGTAGTGTCCGATTCCAGCGAAACATCTCGAACCGACGCGCCGGTGATTATCGCGCGGCTCGTCCCGCCAAGCGAATCACGCGGGACAATTCTGCTGATGCTGTTCGTGCTGATGGGTGCGTTGGCCGTTCCGATGTTGTGGCAGAGCCCACATTTTTCACGCCGAGCCAAGGTCGTGCTCGCCGTCCTGGCCGTCCTTCAGACGGTCGTCGCGTTGGCGCTCGTAGCCTGGGCCGCCGGTTGGTGCGTCGGCCAGTTCTCGGGCGTGCTTAACCAGTACTGAACGAGCGAGCAAGCTTGTTTTCGAGGGTGGTAAGGGTGGCTTGTCCACGCCTGGAAATCACGCGTTGTCAGTTTCCACCCGCAAGCTGCTGTCAAGTGGAACAACGTGTGAGATGCTTCAAACCCACGCGGCCAAACGGCAAGGACGGGCAAGCCGTCCATGCCACCCCGCCTGCGGGCAAGCCGTCCATGCCACCCTGCCGGCACGAGGCTACCGTCTCGGCGACGGCTCGGCCAACCAGGCCCATGCCGCGTCCGGTTCTTCGAACGCCGCGGCTTTTAGCGGCTGGTTCTTGGCGCCGCGAAAGAAATGGTCGACCGACCAGCGAGCGAAGAATTTCTTCGGCAAGACAAAGGCAATCTTTGTCATGCCCTGCGAGATGAGGATTGGGTTTGCGTGTTGGACAACCCATTCGGCGTCGGCCTGGTCCACCACATCCGCCTCGCGAGTGTCGCTGAGAATGAACGTGGGATGGTATTGCCGAAACACGTCGATCGTCTTCTCGATCGACGCCCGAAATTCCGACGATTTCGCGAAGCCCTTCCAGGTCTGCGTGACACACTGGGTTTCGGGATGGTATTCGATCCTGCAATGGGGTTGATCGTCGATCAGCACAATCTGTCTCCTTCGTCGGCGGAAACTTCACAAGTATTCAGCCGTCTGAAATGGCCTCTGAAGATCGGAAAAGCGGAATTCATCAGAACTCCAACTCCATCAAATCCTCGCCGATCTCAGTTCGCGGGAACAGTATCTGGGCCGTCCCCAATCCTACCGGATCGTCATCGATGCGGCTTGGATTGATATGGACGAGCACCAGCCGGCCGACGCCCGCCTTCTTCGCGACTTCGGCCACGAGGCTCGTCGAGCTGTGGCCCGTCTTCCTGGCCCAATCGGCGTGTTCGTCGCTGTAGTAGCACTCGTGCAGCAGCAGATCGACGCCGGCGATGCGCGAAACGTAATCGGCCGCCGAATCGGCCGTCGTGTCGGTCACGTAGGCCATCGACCGGTCGGGCCAATCGAGCCGGAACCCAACGGAACTCCCCTGATGTTCGAGCGGAAAATGCGTCAAGCGACCACCGCCGGGCAAATCGACGCCGTCGGTCAACGGACACGACTCGAACGCCGGCTTCTTCGGAAACAACACCGACGCGAACAGGTGCTCGTCGAGCGCGGCCAGGTGCTCGGGCAAGCCGTGAACGCGAACGTGCCGCAACGGATGGTCGCGTACGATGTCGAACAGATAGGTCAGCCCGATGACGTGGTCGATGTGCGCGTGCGTCAGAAAGATGTCGATTTCGGGCGTTTCGAGGTAGCGTCCGACCCGGTACATGGCCGTGCCCGCGTCGAGCAGCACGCCGCACTTGGGCAGGACCATGCAGGGTGTGTGCCGCCGGTCGTTGGGATGGTAGCCGGTCGTGCCGAGGAGGATGATTCGCATGGTTTTCAACGCTTGGGGTTGAGCAGGCGGTCGAGCTGCCGATTCACCTCGTCCTGCATGAGGTTTTCGACGGCCTTGCCGAATAGTTGTCGGTTATACTCGTCGAGCCGTCGTTGGTCAATCTTGGGCTTGGTTAGCGTTCCGCCGATCGGCACGCGGAGGGTCTGTTTGGCCAAGGCCGTGTTGAGCAGCCGCTGCCCGGCGAGCCACTTGGGCGGAATGGGCATTTCGGCCGTCAACTCCATGGTCTGATCGAGTCCCACCGAACCCTCGGTGCGGATCGTGACTTCAGGGAATTCCAGTTCGAGTCCCGTGTGATGCACGCGGCCGTTGGTCAGCCGAAACGGGATGACGGCTTCCTTCTTCAATTTGGCGGCCGTCGCCCGGTTAAGCACGACGGCCAACTCGCGTACCAGAGAGCCGGGGCCTATCTCGACCGAATGGACCGTAAAGCGGCCGACCAGTTCGCTTCGCGCGGGGTCGTCGAACCGGATGCGGCATTGTGTCAGATGGATGGAGAATCGACCTTCCGCCGTGGCCACGCCGGCCAGCACGGGGGCGATGTATTGGAGTCCTTGGGCGCACATGTCGGGGTTGATCCGCACCTGTTCGACCAACGGGCCCGGCTCCAATTCCAATTCGAGCGGCTCGGGCGCAAGTCGCAGCCGAGGCCGCGCGGTCAGACGGCCCTCGCTGACGGCCAGGTTGATCGGATCGCATTCGACCAGCCCGCCGGTGAGACGGAGGAGCAATTCGCCGGGGCCGATCTGGAAGCCATAGGCATAGGCGCCCGACCAATCGACGCCGCAGTTCGCCTCGACGCGCGCGGCGTCGATCGGCCCGCGCATCGACAGCGATCGTTGGCCGCGCCCGGCAACCCGCACGCCGTCGCCCACGTAGGGACGCAACAGGGGCATCAGCCGTTGCCAGTCGTAGCCGACCTCTCCGACCACGTTGAGCGTCATCGCGTCATCGCCGAGCGAGTCGATCTGGCCGCTCGTCT
>DOEZ01000365.1 GCA_003532715.1 Planctomycetaceae bacterium | reverse complement strand
CCATCGCCATGCGCGACCTGGAAATTCGGGGGGCGGGTAACATCTTGGGCACCGAACAAAGCGGCCACATCGCGGCGGTGGGCTACGAGCTCTACTGCAAACTGCTCGAACAGGCCGTCCGGCTTCTGAAGCAGCTCCCGCCGGCCAAATCGGTCGAGGTCGACATCGACCTGCCCACCCGGGCCTATATCCCGCGAAAGTACGTCCCCGACATGCGGGCGAAGATCGATCTGTACCGCCGGTTGGCGCGGGTGGCGAGTCATGCGGACCTGGCGGACTTTCGGTCTGAACTGAACGACCGATTCGGTCCGCCGCCGGCTCCGCTCGAAGAGATGCTCGCCCTGGCCGAGCTTCGCATCGCGGCACACCAGTGGGGAATCCGGTCGATTCACCTCGAGGACGGCTATGCGGTGTTCCGTTACGGCAATCCTGAGAGGATCAAGGAGTTGGCCGCTCAGAGCGGCCGGCGTCTGCGAGTGGTTGACGCCCAAAGTGCCTACCTTCCCTTGGCTAACGAGTCGCGCGACCCCGCAATGGTCCGCGAAGCGGTCAAATCTCTGTTGCAGCCGGACACCCATTCCGGCTATAATCCCGCCCCCGGTTAAGGCTTGGGAATTGCGTCAGGATAGAGCACATTCTCCAGAAGCGTGTCGTCACCGCACGGAACGTCAAAATGTCGAAACCACTCCATATAGAACATGTTTCGTTAGCGATGCTTGTCCTGGTGATCGCGGCTTGGACCGTTCCCGCCACCGCGAACCCCTATTCGGGCGTGACCGATCCGGGTGTCGGCGGCTACGACGCCGCCGGCTATTCGACGTACCCGGCGGTCGGCTCGCCGATTCCCTCGGCGGCGTATCATCCGGGCACGGGCGCGCCCGAAGCGCCGACGCCCACGACGCGTCCCGAGCAGTGGCCCGCCAATACGGCGTCTTCCGACCGCGACCCGGGCGGCGCGACGGCGAACCAAGTTCAACCGGCTAACGCCCAGCCGCCAACCGATTCGGCGCTGGCTCGCGATTGTGAAGACGCCCGAATCCTTGGTCGCGTTGGTCCCGAGGTCGTCTTGGCCGGCGAAGTGATGGCTTTGTTCGTCAATCACAACATCGAGAAACTCAAGGAGCCGATTCCCGACGAATTTCGCGAGGAACTCTTGAAAAACTGGCTCGTTCGGGCCATCGTCACCAAGCTCATGTTCGTCGAGGCAAGGCGTTCGATTCCGGCCGAGAACTTCGGGCAGGTCGAGAAGCAGATCCAAGCCTACTTCGAGAAGGAAGAAATCCCGCGACTGATGGAGAAGGCCAAGCTGACCTCCGCGGCGGAGCTGGAGGAAAGGCTCTCGCTTCTTGGCACGTCGCTCGAATGGCAGAAGAAGCTCTACACCGAGCGGACGCTCGGCCAGCAGTGGATGCTCTCGGACAGCGGGTTCAAGAAGGTGATCAGTCCCGAGGAATTGCTCGTCTACTACCGACAGAAAGCGTCCGACTTCGATCGTCCGGCTCGCGCGCGATGGGAGGAACTGGCGGTTCGCGTCTCGCCGATGACGAGCAAGCAGGAATCGTGGCAAAAACTGGCCGGTTTGGGCAATCAGGTTCTCGGCGGCTTGCCCTTCGCTGAAGCGGCGCGGCGCGGTTCCGAGGGAGCCACTGCGAGCGAAGGCGGCGTCCGCGATTGGACTACCCGGGGAAGCCTCGCCTCGCAGGAACTCGACCGCGCCTTGTTCGGCCTGCCCGTCGGGCAACTCAGCCCGATCATCGAGAGCAACATGGGCTTTCACATCATCCGCGTGATCGAACGCGAAGAAGCACGTCGCATCCCCTTCACCGAAGTCCAGGAAGACATCCGCAAGGCGATTCAAGACGAACGTTTCGAGGAGAATTTCCAGAGCTACGTCGCGAAGCTCAAAGAGAAAACGCGAGTCTGGACCATCTACGACGAGGCCGAAGCGGTGGCCAAAAAGGACTCGCCCGACGCACCGAAAACCCGGTAGGGCCGGTTGTGCGGCGTGTTTGTAACCCCGTAGTAACCCCGTAGGGTGCGTCTGGACGCACCAGGGGCGACGCCTGACGTTGAAATCTTGGTGCGTCACGACGCACCCTACTTCAGGGGGTGGACAAGTCAATGAGCGAATATCGTCGCTTGTTTGTGCCTGGTGGAACCCACTTCTTCACTGCTGTGACACATGAACGTCGTCCTATCTTGACGTCGGAGATTGCACGGCGCTGCCTGCGCGAGGCGATCCATCAAGTCCAAGGCGATCGGCCGTTCGCGATAATCGCGATTGTCTTGCTGCCCGACCACGTTCACGCCGTCTGGACGCTGCCTCGTGACGATGAGGATTATTCAACACGTTGGCGACGGATCAAGAGCTGTTTCACTCGTGCATGTATTGCTGCCCAAGGGGAAGAGGGCACGATGAGTGAGTCGCGAGAGAAGCGTGGAGAACGGGCTGTCTGGCAGCGCCGTTTTTGGGAGCACACATGCAACGACGAGGACGATCTGAAGCGGTGCGTTGACTACATCCATTGGAATCCCGTCAAACACGGTTTGGTGTCACGAGTGCGTGAGTATCCCTGGTCGAGCTTTCGGCGGTTCGTGGGCATGGGAGAGTATTCAATCGATTGGGGCGGCGTCAATCCGTGCCCGAATTGGAGCCAGCCCAAATAGAGCGTTCTGCAACTTCGTAGGCTGCGTCTGGACTAAAGCCTTGGTGCGTCACGACGCACCCTGCAATGTGAGACCGCGTTTGTACGTGAAGTGAAGCCTTGGTGCGTCACGACGCACTCTAGAATCCACGGTCTTCAGGATATCCCCACTCTGGGGGTGTCTCGGCGGGCCCCGGCAATGGCCAACGGAACCGGACGCGGCCCGCTTGTGTCCCTCACGAAGGGGCGTATAATCGGCCGTGTTCGTGCCGATTTCTTACTGCAAGGATGTCCCGATGGCGGCCCAGGCTTCCGACCCCAACCCCGTGACCCAGTGGGTCGAACAGCTCCACTGGCCGCAGACGCGCCGGGTTGCCCGCCAGAAGCTGGTCGCCGCTCGCGCCGTCGACTGCCTGTTGGACTGCCTCCAGTCGACCAATGAGTCGGTCGTTTGGGCGGCCGTCGTTTCGCTCGGCGAACTGCGAGCGCCCGAGGCCGTCGAACCGCTGATCGATTTGCTCGAACGGGGCGTCCTCGAGATGGACGTTGGCGAGTCGCTCGCGCAGATCACCGGCAAGAACGCCGGAACCGACGCCCGGCAATGGCGGAGCGTTTTGGGCTCGACGGCGGTGGCAAACACGTTGAACGTGGCCGACTGCGTCTCGCGCACGGCCGATTACCTGGGCGTCGAAGCCGTTGGCTCCGGCGAGTCGTATCGGTTCAAGCTGCCGCTGCCCGACGGACGAGCGCAGAAGGTGGCCCTGTTTTTTGGCCGGTGCGACGGCGAGGGCCATGAGTTGGTCGTCATTTACAGCGAGTGCGGGCCCGCGTCGCCGAAATACTACGAATCGGTGCTCCGCAAGAACCTGTCGATGCCGTTTGGCGCCTTTGCCGTTCGTGACATCGACGGGACGCCTAACTTCGTTGTAGTCGATACCATGGCGGCCGCCGCGACGACCCCGGGCATGTTGGCCCGAAAGATCGAACAAATTGCGGCCCAGGCCGACCAGGTGGAAAAGCAATTGACCCAAGAGGACCGACGGTAGAGCAATGGCGGAGCTAGGCGTTAACATCGACCATGTGGCAACCGTTCGCCAGGCGCGGCGGACGAACGAGCCCGATCCCGTTTGGGCGGCGGCGTTGGCCGAACTGGGCGGAGCGGACGGCATCACGATCCATCTGCGCGAGGACCGGCGGCACATCCAGGACCGCGATCTGGCGCTGCTGCGCCAGACCGTGGCCGTCAAGCTGAACCTCGAAATGGCCTGCGAGGACGCCATCGTCGAGATTGCCCGCCAGGCCAGGCCGCAACAGGCCACGCTCGTGCCCGAACGGCGCGAGGAAGTCACCACCGAGGGCGGGTTGGACGTCGTCGGACAGAAGGACCGCGTCGGTCGAGTCGTCCGGCGGCTTCAAGAGGCGGGCATTGTCGTCTCGCTATTTCTCGATCCCGATCCGGCGCAGATCGTCGCCGGCGCCCAGCTTGGCGCCGACGCGGTCGAATTGCACACGGGCCAATACGCATTGGCCGAAGCCGCCGCGGGCCGCGAGAAGGAGTTGCTCACCTTGAAAACGGCCGGCAAGGTCGTTCTCGACCACGGCATGACTCTTCATGCGGGCCACGGATTGACCTATCGCAACGTCCGCCCCGTCGCGATGATCGACGGAATGTGCGAACTGAACATCGGACACAGCATCATCGCCCGGGCAATCATGGTGGGTCTGACCGAGGCGGTGCGCGAAATGAA
>DOEZ01000038.1 GCA_003532715.1 Planctomycetaceae bacterium | reverse complement strand
GGATCATTTCGACCAGTCGCGGGTGATTCCCCACGGCCGCCGCGCGGAACATTCGAATATCGAGCGTCTCGCACAATCCGGCGATCTCGACGTCCAGATCGTAGACCAGTTCCATGTTCTCCAACAGAAAGCCGATCGGCACGAGCACCAAATTCTCGACGTCGCCCGCCGCGTGCCACGCCACGATTTGACTGCCCAACTCCGGTTCAAGCCACGGCTCGCCGGGCTNNCCGCCGCTCTGGTAGCACAACTCCCACGACTCGCGACCCAAACGCTCGGCCACTAGCCGGCACGACTCGGCCAGTTGTGCCTCGTAGGCCGACGCCCGGGCCATCGCCGTCGGCAGGCTGTGCGCGGTGAAGACGAGCTTGGCCGACGCCCGAGAGCCCTCGGCCAGCCGGTCGAGCGCCTCGCGAGCCCGTTGGGCCACCGCCTCGACGAACTCCGGGTGGTTGTAGAACAGCCGCAACTTGTCGACCACCGGGGCACCGTCCCCGATCTGGCTTCGGGCCTCTTCGATGGCGTCGAGATATTGCCGGCACCCCGCATAGGATCCAAACGGCGACGTGACCAGCGCCAACGCCCGTCGAACGCCGGCGGCCGCCATCGCACGAAGCGTATCGACGAGCAAGGGGTGCCAATGGCGGTTGCCCCAATAGACGGGCAGCGACGGTCCGGCCGCGTTCAACCGGTTGATCAACGACGCGATCAACGCCCGCAACTGCGCGTTGATCGGGCTCACGCCGTCGAACAGGGTGTAATGCTCGGCCACGGCGAGAAGCCGCTCGCGAGGAACGTTTTTCCCCTCGACGACGCTCTCGAGAAACGGCATCACGTCGTCCTGGCGCTCGGGCCCGCCGAACGAGAGGATCAATATGGCGTCGTAGGTATTGGGCATGGTTGTGGTTCCACCACTGAGAGAATGGACTCCGGGCTGGTCATTTCGGAACCCTCGCTTGCGTTTCGGGCTAGTGTCTCGCGCACGGCGTGCGATCCACCAGCATGGAGGCTAGTCGAACGTCCGTTCCTCGCGGAAATGGAAGCCGATCTGGCCGAAATCCTGCTTCGTTTGCCGGAAACCGCCGATCAAGTGCCGCCAGTCCGAACCATCGGTGAAATACCGAACGCCGGCGTCGGTCAACGACCGGCAGTGCTCGACGTCCAGCGCGGGCGTTCCGCACACGCACCCATGCTTCTGACAGGCAGCGACCACGTGCCGAATTGCCTCGACGACCTTCGGGTGTTTCAACTGGCCGGGGACGCCCAACGCCAGCGACAAATCGGCCGGTCCCACGAACAGGACGTCGATCCCTTCGATCTGAGCGAACTCGTCGGCCCGCTCGATCGCCGCCGCGTCCTCGAGTTGCACGACCAACAGGGTCTCCTCGTTGGCCGCCCGCAGGTATTCATCGAGCGGCATGAGCCCGAAGTCGGCGTCGGCGTTGATGTTTTCGAGTTCCCGGTGGCCGACCGGCGGGTACTTGAGCCGATCGACGGCGAGCCTCGCCTGGTCGACCGACTGCACGTGCGGGATCATGATTCCGTTGGCGCCCATGCCCAGAAAGCGGACCGCGTCGTCGAGGCCCCCGGCGCCGATCCGAACAACGCACTCGATATGGGCCGCGCGACCCGCCCGAACCAGATGCTCCATCTTCGACGAATCGATGGCCCGGTATTCGTTGCACAGCCAGACCGAGTCGAACCCCAGCAACCCCAGCATCTCGACGATGCCGGGATCCAGATAGCACACCTTGGGCACGAGGACCGGTTTGCCTTCGGCCAGTTTCTTTTTCACAATACTCGTTTGCATAAAGCCTATTCCTTGAGTGGTCGGGCCGAAAGGCGGCGGGCTAGCCCGATGATCGTGCCCCTATTTGGTCGAGAACCTCTTGCGCCGCGCGGATGGTTTCGTCGATGTCGTCCTCGGTGTGGGCGGCCGACACAAAAAAAGCCTCGAACTGGCTGCACGGCAGATACACGCCGCGTTCGAGCAACCCGCGGAAGAAGACGGCGAAACGAGCCGTGTCGCAACGACTGGCCGTGTCCCAATCGACCACTTCTTCCGGCGAGAAAAACAGCGTCATCATCGAGCCGCATCGGGCCACCCGGTGTGCGATGCCCGCTTCGTCGGCCGCATGGCCCAGTCCGTCGGCAAGCCGCGAGGAGAGCCGTTCCAAAGAATCGTAGGGATTCGTATCGCGCAGCACGCGCAGCGTGGCAATGCCGGCCGCCGTGGCCAGGGGGTTGCCGCTGAGCGTGCCAGCCTGAAAGACCCGGCCGGCGGGCAGAACGTGGTCCATGACATCGGCTCGCCCGCCTCNNCGCCGATGATCTTGCCCAGGGTGGTAAGATCGGGCGTAATGCCCAGTCTGGCCTGAGCGCCCCCGTAAGCAACGCGAAAGCCGCACATTACCTCGTCGAAGATCAATAGCGCCTTATGGCGAGACGTGAGATCGCGCATGGCCGTTAGAAACTCGGTCGAGCCGACCACGCAACCCATGTTGCCGACGACCGGCTCGCAGATGACCGCTGCAATCCGGTCTCCATGCCGGGCGAACGCGTCGGCGAGCCCCTGGGCGTCGTTGTAGCGGAGCACGAGCGTATCGCGCGACGTGCCCGACGTGACGCCGGGCGAATCGGGCACTGCTAGTGTGGCCGCCGAACTGCCGGCCGCGACCAGCAGGCTGTCGACGTGGCCGTGGTAGTTGCCGGCGAATTTGACAATCACGTCGCGACCGGTGAACCCGCGAGCCAGCCGAATCGCGCTCATCGTGGCCTC